>JBNJDW010000115.1:0-6093 GCA_051745265.1 Pseudomonadota bacterium | reverse complement strand
AATGCGGCGGCGCAGGCCGTTGAGGCCGTTTTCAGGCCGTGGCCCGCGCAGGCCGAGAATTTCAAGGCGGTTGATCTGCGCGGCCAGATAATGCGCGCCCTGGCCCAGACGGGTCATGGGATGGCGCAGCGCCGTTAACAGGGCGACCGGGGCAAAATCATCGACGACCATTTCAGCAGCGATCAGCGCCCAGTTGCCTTTGGGTGTCTGGTGCAGATCGGTACCGGCGGAATCATCCGCCTCAATCCCCCAGCGTTCAAGCGCGGCAGAGACACGGCGGGCCAGTGCCCGGTCGGGGGTGACGACAGCGGCGGTTTTGTCAGGGGTCTCCAGTACTTCGCGGAGGATGATGGCAATGGTCTCGGCCTCATCCTGCGGGGTTTTACAGGTGATCTGTGACAAGCCGTCAACAGATTCGGGCGGCAGCGGCGCGCCATGCAGACGTTGCCAGCGGTCGGTGGTGGCCGCGGGGCGCAAGGCTTCGGACCAGAGCTGTTGGCGGGGGGCAGGCGTTTCCGGCGTGGTTTCGGTGAGCGGGCGTACATCTGTACGTGTTACGGCAAGCGCATCGAGCAGCTTTTTAAGAAAATACTGCGGATGATCCGCGCCGATCGACTGCCAGGCGTCGTCCTCTAAGCCCGTATCAAGGCCGGGCAGGATGATCTGGCCCTGCGGCAATCCGGCAATCACATCCAAAAGCTCAATGGTCGCCGGGATCGAGGCAATACTGCCCGCGGCAATCACCGGGAATTGCGGCGGTTGGTCACGCCACAGCTGCGCCTGCGCGGCCAATAACTGATTGCGGCGGGCGGCGGGATCAATCGCGCCATAGCTGTCCAGAATCGCCGGCCAGTTTTCGGTGAGGATTTTTAGAAAATCGAGGGTAATCTGCCAGTGTTCGGAGAATTCTTCGGGGACCAGATCATTGAGCTGCTCAAAAGCCAGATTTTCGGTCTGGACCTGATCAAGCAGGGCGGCAAGCTCATCGGCCAATAATGTCGTCTGATCAAAACGCGGGCGCTGCTGGGCCGGTAAAATCTGCTCATACAGCTTCATAATCGTTTGGGCCAACACCACCTGCCGCCGCAAGGGTGAAATGGCCGGCGGAATATCAAGGGCGCTGTCATCATGGCCGGACAGGGTGATGGCCAGTTCCTCGGCATCGACATCGCCGAGCGGTTGCAGCCGCGGTAAGACCATGGGCTTGCCGTCTGTCAGGCGAAGGAAGGCTTCGCGCACCGTACGGCAGGACCGGCGGCTGGGTAGAAGGATGAGGTATTCGGACAGTTTGAGCGGATCGCCGTCAGTCTGTTGTAAAACGTACCCTGCCAGCCGGTCAGCAAAGGAAACCCCCGGCGGGATGGAGTAAATATCAGGCGCTGTACGTGCTGTACCTGTCATCAGGCAGCACGCTGTTGGCGCAGAATACGGTCTGCGTCTTTCAGAGCCTCGGGCGTGCCGATATGATACCAGTTGCCGTCATGAACGGCCCCATAGAGGCGGGCCTTGTCCTCGGCCTGATCGAACAGTTCCAGAAAGCCAAAGCCGCCTTCCGGGCTGTTGTCAAACAGGCGGGGATGAATAATCCGCGGCCCGGCAAAGACATAGGGTGCCTGCGGCGCATCGCGGCGGCGGGTCAGGCGGTTTGTTGCCGGATCCAGAATATAATCACCGACACTGTCAAAATCAGTCAGTTTTTCAATGGGTTGCAGGAGGAGCAGGGCATCCATAGCCTCGGCATCCCAGCCTGACAATAAACGATCCAGCGCCGGAATCTGCCCGCCATTCCAGATGACATCGCCGTTCAGGACCATAAAGGGCTGATCACCAAAATGATCGAGGGCCTTTTTAACGCCGCCGCCGGTTTCCAGCCGCTCTTCTTCCCAGGACAGGGTGATGTTGAAATCGGTTTTGGTTTCCAGATGTTGGGCAAGCTGATCGCCACGATAACACAGATTAACGACAACATCACGAATGCCTGCCGCTTTCAGATCGTCAAGCGCATAATCAATAATCGGTTTTCCGGCAACTTCAAGCAGGGGCTTGGGGCAGGTTTCGGTCAGCGGGCGCATCCGGCGGCCTTCGCCCGCGGCCAGAATAAAGGCTTTGTCGATTTTCGGGGTCATGCGGTGTCCTTTGTGAGGGCTGTTGCGCGCTGTTGCCAGTCAGCGCCGATGGGCAGCAGGCTGATGTTACGGCGCTCATCCGTGCCGATAGTGATATGGATTTCCAACCGGGATTTGGGCAGGTAACGCCCCAGCCGGTCGGGCCATTCGACGAGTGAAATACCGTGGCTCAGGGCTTCATCCCAGCCGGTGGCCTCGATCTCGCTGTCATCCTCGATTCGATACAGATCAAAATGCCAGATTTCACCCTTGGCCGTGTCATAGGTCTGGACCAGTGTGAAAGTCGGGCTGGGCACTTCGGTTTCTGCCGTGCTGGCGGCATTGATCAAAAATTTGGCAAACTGGGTTTTACCGGCGCCCAGATCACCGATCAGCAGGATAACATCACCGGGTGCTATGACAGCGGCGAGCCGCCGCGCAAGGCGGTTCATGTCGTCTAAATCCATTCCGGTCAGCGTGTCTGTTGTCATGTTTTTATTTTACGGCTTCTTTCCCGTGCCGTAAAGGCCGGAAAAAACTTGTTTTCCCGCTATTTCCGCCTATAATCCGGACATTATGAGTCCTGTATTAGACACAGATTTGGTGATTATCGGCGCGGGCCCGGTCGGGCTGTTCGCGGTCTTTCAATGTGGCATGCTGAAAATGCGTTGCCATGTCGTTGATGCGCTGCCCGCACTGGGCGGGCAATGTACGGCGCTGTACCCCGAAAAACCGATCTATGACATCGCCGGGCATCCCGATATTCTGGCCGGCGATCTGATTAAAAATCTGATTGATCAGGCCGCGCCCTTTGCCCCCGAATACCATTTAAACCAGCAGGTTGTCAGCCTGATCGAGGATGATCAGAAACGCTTTCATGTTGTGACCTCCGGCGGGCAGGAGATACTTTGCAAAGCGGTGTTTATTGCTGCCGGGCCGGGAGCCTTTGGCCCCAATAAACCGCCGCTGGAAAATCTGGCCGATTTTGAGCATAAATCCCTGCATTACATGGTCGGTCGCAAGGATTGCTTTGCCGGGCAGACCCTGATGATTGCCGGCGGCGGCGATTCTGCGGTCGACTGGGCGATTTCACTGGCCGAGATTGCCGATAAAATCTATCTGGTTCATCGGCGCGATAAATTCCGCGCCGCACCCGAAAGCGTCGCCCGGCTGAACAGTCTGGTTGCCGCGGGCAAGGTTGAAAAATGTATCCCCTATCAGTTAAAAGCCTTACATGGTGCGGATGGCCAGCTGTCATCCGTGGTGCTGGGCGGGCTGGATGGCGACAGCCGTGAAATCGACTGCGATCATCTGCTGTGTTTTTATGGGCTGGCGCAGAATCTGGGACCGATCAAAGATTGGGAGCTTGAGATCGCCCAGTACCATATCCCCATTGACCCGACCACCGGCCAGACCTGCCGCCAGGGGATTTATGCCCTTGGTGACGTTGCGAGCTATCAAAATAAACTTAAGTTAATAGCAACCGGTTTTGCCGAGGCGGCGCAGGCGGCGCATCATGCCTACCATCTGGTCTATCCCGATCAGGCGCTGCATTTTGAATACTCGACGACCAAGGGGATCCCCGATATGGATCCGGATATGAACAGTGATCAGTTAAAAGCAAAAAAAGGATAGGAAAATTATGTTTATCCAGACAGAGACGACACCCAACCCCAATACGATCAAATTTTTGCCCGGCTGCGAAGTTGTCCGGCCCAAGCCCGTTGAAATCCCCGACCGCGACACGGCTGAGGCAAAATCACCGCTGGCCGCCCGGCTGTTTAAAATCGATGGTGTGACCTCCGTTTTTCTGGGCGCTGATTTTGTCAGCATCAGTAAAGCCGAAGATTTTGACTGGAATTTGCTCAAACCGCAGATCCTGACCTCATTGCTTGAGCATTTCAGCAATGGTTTACCGGTGCTCAGCGATGAAAACGCCGCGCCGGAAAGCTCCTCCCATGATATATCCGAGGATGATGATGAAATCACCGTTCAGATTAAAGAGCTGCTGGATACCCGCGTGCGTCCGGCGGTGGCCCAGGATGGCGGCGATATTATCTTTGACCGTTTTGAAGACGGCGTTGTTTTCCTGCATATGCGCGGCGCCTGCGCCGGGTGCCCCAGTTCAACCATGACCCTGAAAATGGGCATTGAAAACATGCTGCGTCATTACGTGCCCGAGGTTCTGGAAGTCCGGCCGGTCGCTTAAAAGTGTTGTCTCTCCCTTAACGCTTATGTATTTCCATAATTATATATTGCACTGCTAAAGGTATTATGGTAATATTTCTAAAATTTACCAACGGGGAGAAGGTCTATGGCTGACCAAGGGAATCAGAAAAAAGATATTGATACCGGCAAGCTTACAACGCACTGGCAGAATAGGCCGGCGGAGGTCAATCTGTCCGGGGCGGCATTGCTTAAATTTGTTCATAAACAAATGATTACGGATGGCACGGCACGGGAGTCCGATTCTTATCACAGCGATACTTTCACGGATCCGAAATGGCTTTTAATGTCTTTGAATGGCTGGCTTGAAACAGTCACGCGGGATCAGGCGACTGATTTTGCCAATGAGCAGTCCTATAATGGTTTTAAACCCGATTTCTTAGAATCGCATGATGCGCGCTGGTTTGCGTGCGCAGGTCCAGGCGGGCAAAAATCTGCGGCTTTTAATCTTGGCTTTATAATCGAGACAACCAATGAACAAATGAAACGCCAGCCCGTTGCTTTTCCAGCGCCGCTGGCGACCAGTGTTCTGACCAATGCGATCACAGCAGGGCAGGCTATTTCGCCTTATCTTGATGGCAAGAAGACATTAAAGAATTCAGATAGTAAAAATTATATGCGGGAAATGTTTAGCGATATTTCCGATCTGATTACCTGTATCGGTACCCATACGGGCTTGCCTGAGAAAACAATTACCAGTCTTAAAAATGAAATGCGGAATCCGAAGCCGTTGGATATAGACCGGACCTTTTTCACCGATCAGAGATCCCCTGTGTTGCGTACCGCAGCGCAGTTTAAGCAATTCCCTAAAACGGAGGGAAATCCGCTGCGGACGAGCTTAAAACCGGGAAAATAATCTGCCTTTCAACGGCTGATTCACATACAAAAAACACAAAAAAACCGCGCATAAGGTCTGGCCTGATGCGCGGTTTTTTTATTTATGGGTTGAATATCAGCTGCTGCCTTGTGGTTTGGGCGTGCCGATATTGATGCCGCCGGTGGGCACGGAACCACTGGGGCCACCGGTTTTGTTGGGTGGCGCGTCTTCTTCGCGGACCAGTTTTTCCCCATTGAGCACGCGGGTGATGTCATCACCGCTCAGCGTTTCGTATTCCAGCAATGCTTTGGCCAGCGTATGCAGGGCATCGAGATGTTCTTCGAGCAGAGTTTTGGCCCGTTGATAGGCTTCCTCAACAATGCGGCGGATTTCGGAATCAATCTTGCGCGCGGTTTCATCGGAAATATCCTTGGGCGCGTGGCCCATATAGGCATCCTGCGCATCCTTACCGTATTTAAGCGGGCCCATTTCATCGCTGAGCCCCCATTCGGTGACCATGCGCCGGGCCATATTGGTGGCAAACTGAATATCTGATGACGCGCCGGTGGTGACCTTGTCATGGCCAAAGATCAATTCCTCGGCAATGCGGCCGCCCATCGACACCGACAGATCGGCCAGAATACGGTCACGGGACAGCGAGACCCGGTCGCCTTCGGGCAGGCGCATGACCAGTCCCAGCGCCCGACCACGCGGGATGATGGTCGCTTTGTGAATCGGGTCAGAGGCCGGCTCATTGACGGCAACAATGGCGTGACCGGCTTCGTGATAGGCGGTCAGTTTCTTTTCATCCTCGGTCATAACCATGGAGCGGCGTTCGGCGCCCATCATGACCTTGTCCTTGGCATCTTCCAGTTCTTCCATACCGACAACGCGTTTACCGCGTCTGGCGGCAAGCAGGGCCGCTTCATTGACCAGATTGGCCAA
>JBNJDW010000114.1:0-6213 GCA_051745265.1 Pseudomonadota bacterium | reverse complement strand
AACTGGATGGTCGACCAGCAATATATCGCCACAATCGGTTTACAGTCCGAAGAAACCTGGACCTTCGCCACCGAGCTGACTTACGTCATTCAGCCCGAAACGGTGATGTTTAAGGCCCATCAGCGCAACCTTGACAAAGGGGCCCGCTATAAATACTTCATGCCCGACCGGCCCAAAGTGCATAAAATCGTTGCCGATTACAAACGCCTGCATCAATTTCAACCCGGTCAGATTGAATTCATTCTGATCCCGCATTCTGAATTCCTGTTTTACACGATCATCAGCGTTTATAATATCCGGACAGAACGCCCCCGGGCCATTGAATGGCTGCCCAACCGGGACATCAACACCTGGATTGAAGCCGATGAAGAACATTCGATGATCATTGCCGGGATCGGCGAGACCCTGATCCGTAAATATGCCGACCGCTATTCTTCACAACATAATGTCGAAACCGCAACGACGACACAGAAAGAAACATAAAAGCTGTTATGCCGTGGCCCGGATCAACACTTCTTATTCTGATTGCCATCTTCTTTTTATGCGGGGGGCTGTTGACCCTTATGGATACCGGGGTCTATTTCCTTGAGCTGCCGACTCATTTCCAATTGCAGTATTTCTGGCTGGGGCTCATCTTTATTATTCTGGTCTGGAATTTCCTGCCCTCTGCCCCCTCGGTTGTTTATGTCATTATGGCCATTGCCCTGATGATCAATGTCGCCAATTTCTGGCCCTGGCTGAAGATCGGCCCGGCGCAACAAAACACCCCAGAAAACAGCCGTGGCGCGATTACATTACTGCAGGCCAATGTTTTTAAGTTCAACTTTACAACCGGCCCGCTGATTAACCTGATTTACAGGGAACAGCCTGATATCATCGTTCTGTCCGAAGTGACGCCGCGCTGGCAGCAGGCTTTATATGGGCTTTATAGTGATTGGCCCCATATTCTGATCACCCCGGAAGAGGGCAGCCACGGCATGGCCGTTTTCTCTAAATATCCGTTTGAAGATGCCAAGGTCGTCTTTATGTCCGATCGCAAAATTCCCGCCTATATTCTTGATATTCAGGCCGGGGATCAACGCTTTAAACTGGTCTCCGTGCATCCGCTGCCGCCGGTATCGCAGCATTTTTACCAGAACCGTAACCAGCATTTTGACTGGATCAAAGATAATCTCGCTCAATTGAATGATACGCCGCTTATTGTCACCGGTGATTTTAATATCACCATGTATGCGCCGCGTTATAAAAACTTTATACGCAACACCGGCCTGAACAATGCCCGTCATACCCGGGGCCTATACAACAGCTGGTTTGTCTATGACCAAAGATATATGGGGATTCCGATCGATCATGTCCTGCATAATGACCGTATTCAGATTGAGGATTTTCGCACCGGCCCTGACATCAAAAGCGACCATCTGCCGACCCTGACCCGGTTCACGCTGACAGATTGACAGCCTGTCTCCTCTTTACAAGATCTTAGCCGCGGGGTTAAATAGAGCCATGATACTCAAAGCTGAACTTCACGCCCATCTTGAGGGCACATTGACCCCGCAGAAAGTCGTCGACCTTGCCCGCAAGCACAATATTGCCGTGCCCAAAGATGTTCTGAGCGCCGACCAGACATCTTACCACTGGGATGACAGCGGTGATGCCGGTGATATCCTGATGGCCTTTGTCACCACCTATGATCGGGCGACAGCGGTGATCAAAACACCGGAAGATTACTTTGATATCACGCTCGATTACCTGCGCCGCTGCGCTGATGAAGGCGCAATTTATGAAGAACTGACCATCTATGCCGATCCGGAGCCTTTTGTCGGTATTTCCTATGCCGCCATGCTGGATGGTATTACCGACGCGATTGATACGGCCCGCCGTGAAAAAGATATTGAATGCCGCTTGCTGCCCGCCTTTGTCCGTCATTGCGGGCCGGAGCAGGCTTTGAAAGATGCGGCCACGGTGGCGGCAACACCGCATAAATACGTTACCGGCATCACCATGGCCGGGGCCGAAACCGCCCATACGGTTGCCGATTTTAAACCGGCTTATGATATCGTCACCGAAAAGCTGAACCTGCAAAAAACCGCCCATGCCGGTGAGGCCACCGGGCCGGAAACCATCCGCGCCTGTTATCAACAGCTGGGCATCACCCGGTTTGGCCATATGGTCCGCATTGTCGAAGACCCTGATTTGATGCGCGAAATGGCCGATATCGGCGCCGTGGCCGAAGTCTGCCCGTCCAGCAATATCGCGCTGAAAGTCTATCCCGATTTTGCCCGCCATCCGCTGCGCCAGATGTATGACGCCGGACTTAACATCACCCTGAACAGCGATGATCCGCCGTTTTTCTTTACCACCCTGGGGCAGGAATACGACATTGCCGCCCGTGAATTCGGCTTTACCGCCGATCAATTAACCGGCTTCACCCGAAATGCGCTTAATGCCGCGTTTATTGATGAAGCGACTCGTCAGCAGCTGTTGAGTAGGGTAGCGTCCAAAGGCAAAAAACCCAACCTTGGACCTTCTAGTTGACATAAGGTTATCCTCCCTTATAATCGCTCTAAGATTTTAACATATATAAATACGGGCATTTAAAATGAAAAGATTTGAAAATTTACGCAGTCAATTTGGCCGCTTCGCAAAAAGACATCCGGATATTGGTTTCAAGTGCGCTTCCCTGGGCTTGGGTTCTAGCCTTGCAATTCTCGGCCTCATGAGCGGAAATCTGCCCCTCAGCATAACAGGATGCGTCATGGTAAGCTTAGACGCCTATAGAATAAAGTTAAATGCTAAGAAAACCTACATGCTCGCCGACAAAGATGAAGTTTATGAAATGAATATTGGCCAAAGCATAGCCCTTTCTCGTCTTTCTTCCCAAATGAACGATGCTATAGGTAAGAAACTGGGCACCACCAAAACAGATAAAGCGCACGCCAAACTAAATACGCGCCTGGATAAACTTGCCAAGCGAAAAGAAGAAATCCTGCAGGCTGATAATGTTCGCAAGATTAAAGCACCGCAAAACATCTGATCTTTTAAGCCACTGACCGAATATATCCTTGGCAACGGGATTTTATCCGTTTATAAATCAAAAGAAAGCCTTCCTGATTGCAAAGTTCGAAAATCTGATGCGCTTTCGTGTGATTTATATTACGGGAGCCTGAACCATGCGTATCGAAGCCGATCCTAAACTAGATTTTGATGATGTCCTCATCCGGCCCAAGCGGACGACGTTGAAAAGCCGTGCCGAAGTCGATCTGAACCGCAGTTTCCGCACCCCGCATTCCGGCAAAGAGATTACCGGAATCCCGATTATCGCCGCCAATATGGACCGGGTCGCGACATTGGCCATGGCCGAAGAGTTATCAAAACACCGGCTGTATACCGCCATTCATAAACATTATACGCTCGATGAGCTCAAAGCGGCGGATCTGTCCGCGGATTTTAATTTCATTACCTTCGGCGTTGCTGAAATTGAAACCATCGGTGAGGCTCTGGAGGCCCTGAAAGACAAAGGTATCGATAAGCTGTGTCTGGATGTTGCCAATGGCTATACCGAAATGTTCGTTGAGTTCATCAAAGCCGTCAGATCCGCTTTCCCGGATATTATTATCATGGCCGGCAATGTCGCCACCCCCGATATGACCGAGGCTTTGATCCTGGCCGGCGCCGATATCGTCAAGGTGGGCATCGGCCCCGGGTCCGTATGCGAAACCCGCAGCGTGACCGGTGTGGGCTATCCGCAGTTATCGGCCATTATCGAATGCGCGGATGCCGCCCATGGCTTAAGCGGGCTGATCTGCGCCGATGGCGGCTGCCGGACATCGGGCGATGTCGCCAAGGCCTTTGCCGCCGGGGCTGATTTTGTCATGCTGGGCGGCATGTTTGCCGGCCATACCGAAACCCTGTCCGAAGAGGAAACAAAACAGCTGAACCGCAGCAACAACATGGTAGAATACTATGGTATGTCGAGCGCCGAGGCAATGAACCGCTATGCCGGCGGCATTGCCGCACACCGGGCCAGTGAAGGCAAGGTTTCCAGAATTGAATATCGCGGTGATGTTAAAAATACCGTATTGGCCCTGCTGGGCGGCTTACGGTCAACCTGCACCTATGTCGGGGCCAGCCGGATCAAAGAACTGTCCAAACGGACAACCTTTGTTCTGAAATATTCAACGGGCAGATCCTAGGACCAGGATCAATCGCCTTTTCCAAACATGCTATATTGACATTTCGGTTTTATTATGTTTAATAAATAAAAACTCAGAAAACAAATTGCTTAAGGACAGGGCTCATGGCAAAGAATTTATACGGCCAGCTACAATCGGACATACAGGCGGCACCCGGAACCGGTCGGCACGAAAAGCACGGCGATTTTCTTTTGCTGGTCGATGCTGAATATTCATATGAATGGTTCTTTAAAACCGCGGGTGATATTGCAAAAGCCCGCCAGAGATTATTGGATGGAAAAAAGACCGCCGCACCGGAACAAGACAACCGGCTTCAATCCGGTACGCTTTTGACCATTTTTAATACGATCAGCAAGGGTGAGGTCCTGTGGGCCGGTAAAGTCGATCTCGAACATAAACGCCGTTTTCGCCCCTATCCGCTTAACCCTGAACACGGCCAGCAGGAAGTCTTTGGCATGTGGGTCCATGGCTTTGAACAAAAACTGCCGCCAAAAGACTGGGCCAGCATGTTTTTCAGCCATCTGCCGGCCAAGCTGGAAAAAGCCGATGGCTCGACTGTCTACGGCGCACTGGAGCCCTTTGCTGAAACCGGAACCGAAGGCGTTATCTGGTCGCTGACCGAATACGGTAAAAAAGGCTATGACAGCCTGCATACACTCGACAACGGCGATAACCTGACCGTCTATAAAACCGTCACCGATGGTAACGTCTTCTGGCAGGGCACTGTTGATTTTACCGATCTTCAAAAAGCGCAGCCTTTAAGCTATCTGCCGCATCTTGAAACCAAGCGGGCTTTCAACGGCAAGGCAGCCTCAAAACTGGAACAGGCCTGTATCGGTAATTTCCCGGCACGGATTTCCGTACCCGCCGGACCGCGGCGCTAAAGGGAAAATACGCCCCAGCGGTTTCAGCGCTGTTTTTTGCAAATAAGGCTTGTTTATTGAGGCTTTTAGGCAATATCAGCTAATAGCATTTGACAACAATTGCAAAAAACCGTAATGTCCGACAGCAATTTGGCATATTAAAACAGAATCGAAACTGGAAGTTAGATATGAAAGTCAGATCATCTTTAAAAACTCTGAAAAAACGCGGCAAGGGCTGCCAGCTGGTACGTCGTCGGGGACGTATCTACGTGATTGATAAAACCAATCCACGTAACAAGGCGCGTCAGGGGTAATCCTGCATAATTATGCGTCCCGGCCATAATTTTGCATTAGCGCATATACGCAAAACGTGCTAAATTTGCGCTGGTTTACACTCTTATAGGGACTTGGGCCAGAAATGTTCTCCAAAATAATGGGATTAATGTCGGCTGATATGGCCATTGACCTCGGTACAGCCAATACATTGGTATATGTACGGGGGCAGGGCATTGTATTGAACGAGCCTTCGGTTGTCGCCATCAGCTTTGTTGATGGCCGCCGGACTGTCCGCGCCGTTGGTGAAGAAGCCAAACAGATGCTGGGCCGCACCCCCGGTAATATGATCGCGATTCGTCCCCTGCGGGACGGTGTTATCGCTGATTTCGACGTTGCCGAAGAAATGATCAAACATTTTATCCGCAAGGTCCATAACCGCCGCAGCTTTGCCTCACCGCAGATGGTTATCTGCGTACCCTCCGGCTCAACCGCTGTTGAACGCCGCGCCATTCAGGATTCTGCCGAAGCGGCCGGTGCCCGCCGCGTTGAACTGATCGAAGAACCCATGGCCGCTGCCATCGGTGCCGGCCTGCCGGTTAATGAACCGACAGGTTCCATGGTCGTTGATATCGGTGGTGGTACGACCGAAGTCGCCGTCATTTCATTGGGCGGTGTTGTTTATGCCCGTTCTGTCCGCGTTGGCGGTGATAAAATGGATGAGGCGATTATTTCATATATCCGCCGCATGCATAATCTGCTGGTCGGTGAAAGTACGGCCGAGCGGATTAAAAAAGAAATCGGCTCTGCCTGCCCACCGGAAGAAGGCGAAGGCCGTCTGATGGAAATCAAAGGCCGCGATCTGATGAACGGCGTGCCCAAGG
>JBNJDW010000113.1:0-6289 GCA_051745265.1 Pseudomonadota bacterium | reverse complement strand
GCAGCCGCGCCCGGATGGGAAAATCATTAGAAATTTACGGCGATCTTCGCACTTACGACACTGTCGCCGCTGTTTCGTGTTCGCATCATATTTGTGATTTCCTGGGCCGGGATATATTCCAAACCGGCGCTGATGCTGTTAAAATGTTCAAAAGCGCCTTTCAGGCGTAGCCCTGCGCCCACAACGGGCATGGGTAAAAGACCGCCCATCATGATATCCTCAGAGAGGTGGTCCTCATAGCCCGTGATCAGGCCAACGCCGCCTTCGACATAACCGTAAATATTATCTGCGCGGCTGATTGGAAAGTCGAGATCGCCGGCGATAAAAGGGCCGAAAGACGTGGCATCATAACTGTTTTTAAAGCCCGTCAGGCCAAGACGGGAGGTGAAGCAGAAGATATCGCTTAATTCATTATGCCAGTTGGCTTCAAAGGCAAAGCGATTGTTGTCTTCGTTGTAACCGCTTTTGCCCGCGCCGTCATTGGTTATATGATGCGTGCCCGGTGAATGGGAGATCTTATAGCTGCTGCCTTCACACTGCGCGTCGGCCACAGCGGCTGCTGTCGAAAAAGCCAGGGCACAGGCGCCCAATGATAATGCTTTCGCCGTCATAAGAGTCCTCTTTATTATGACAATAAGTAAAGCATATATTTTTCAGAGCGTCAACAGTTTCGATATGTTTCCAGAGCACACGTCTATCGACGCCGAAATCCGTTTAGTTGCGGGGCCACGTACACTTTTGTATTAATGTTTAAGACTGAATGTCACACTGCCTTGAATATATATACAAGCAGTGCCAAAGGCAGCCATAGGCTTTTTTAGCAATTAGGGTAAAAGCGAGCTACGGTTCAAGGGCAAATATATTTATTAGTATGGAGTTATAAAGTGAAAACAAAAAAATACTTATACATTTTTTTCTTAATTTTTATGAGTGTTCTTACTCTTGTAGTGGTGCCGCCTTATTTGTTTGATGCTTACGTATATATGAGATCAGGGAAAGATCATTCTGTTTTACAACGATCAGAAGGTAAAATTAACCTTCGTTATTATAATTCTTCTAAAGAAATATCTGCAATTATGAGCGAACTCTTTGAAAGAGGTGTGACAACAAAAGAATATATAGACCAAGTTTTATTAAGCTCATCAAATTTTGAAGTTTATCACAGCGTTCCAGAGATTGGTGAATATGCCTATGGGTATAAAAGTATATTTTATCATAGCCCTTCTATTGCTTTGGGGGCTGCGGAACATAGTGTGTTAGCGATGTTTGTTTTCGATGAAAACCAAGTTCTAGAAGATTACAAATTTATATTGCCGTTATAAAAGGAAAGAATCGATTACTGTAAATTCTTTATCTTAGGCGTGTCAATTATTGGTAATTTGTGCTTTTAGAAACTGCTGGCGACCATAGCCGGTGAATTAAACCGCCGGAAGGGCGCATTCATGCGGGGTTTGCGGATGAGGGCTGGTATTGAGGGGTGCTTTTAAAATAAATGGTGGACCCGATCGGGTTCGAACCGACGACCTCCTGCATGCCATGCAGGCGCTCTCCCAGCTGAGCTACGGGCCCTCTTTGGATGGAAATGTTACGCCATCAAAATAGGTGGGCTAGATATACCGTACCCGCCATATTATTTCAAGCCTTAATTATGTCTCAATACAGCAGGATGTTTTCCCATGGCCCGCATGTCTTGGCGATAGGTTTGATCTTCGTATTCGATCATAAATCTACTGCTAAAGTCTTCGGCAGATTTTGCAATAGCCGATTGGTTGATATCAACATCCATGCCCGACTGTTTGGCGATTTCGTCTATGGTGGCGGCGACACCAAAACCATATTCCTCATCCATGACCGTATAATAGCCGATCAGAAATTTTTCGGCATGGCGCTGGGCTTCAATATGATAGGCGGCTTTGGCAATGGCCGCTGTACCGATCTCAAGCCAGCTATGTGCATCCCATCGATTAATGGACTCTCTGTTTAATCGCGGGTTTGATGCCGGTGCTTTTAATGTCTGGTCATCGTAATTAACCGCGATCACTTCATCTCCGGTTTTAAAAGGATTGGCCTGTGCGGCTGCGTTTTCATTGGAGTCCGGAGCAGCTTCGGGCATCATCTGGCTCAATTGTTCCTGCGGGGCGATAATTAATGGGACGTCTGGAATATTCATTTGCTGCAGAACGGCCTGAGCGGCGGCCTGATATATGTCTTCACGCGTTTCATACTGCACGGTGGCCATTTGTTCATGGAAAAATTCAGCCCGGGGCCAGATGAGCGCCCGTTGGTCGGATGTTTTCCGTACCGCCTGCGCGGCGCTGCGTTCAATGCGCAGCTGGTTTTTCTCTGCCATGACGCGTGGTACTTCATAGGCCTTGTTCATTTCTTCATAGGCAATGGCGGCATAGTCTTCATGGCCGCCCAGTTTCAAGCTGAGAAAGACAGCCGCATGGACGGAAACACGCTCATTTTCAGAGCGGAAATCAGCCTGAAACCCGCCCATATCAACAAATTCCCGGGCAATATCATCTGTGGCGTGGTCTTCGACATTTTGCAGAGTCGAAATGACCGGATTTTCAAAATCCCGTAAGGATTGCAGCGTTTTTTCATAGGCGGCTTCGCGGCCGGCTTCGGTTGTGAAATCAATATCTGTAAAACCGGGTAGCGGCTGGGTGTTTTCCTCAACATTTTGCAGGTCTTCCTGCGCATTGTTCAGCGCTGCGGCGGGCACAAACTGGCCCAGCTCATAGCGTTGTTCCATACTCATCGGCAGAGAAAACGAAAGCTTTTCACCGGTCAGCGGGATGGTATAGCTGTCTTTTGCGCGGGGGGCTTCCGTTGTTACCGCATCGGCGATCCATTCTTTCTGATAATCATTCAGATGTTGGTCATAGCCCCAGTACCCCGCCGCATAGCCAAGCGCAGAACAAAGCAGGACACGACGGATTTTTTGCGGAAGCGTTTTAGGGCTGCGGGCTTTTTTGGATTTTTTTCCGGCTTTTTTATTAAATTTTCCGGGCAGATCGGATGAAACACCAGGTGCATTTTTGTCCTGCGGCGGCAGATCGGCGCTCACGCCGGCACCGCTTGTATCGCCGCCAAGATTACGGCCGCGCAAAGCTTCCTTGTTAATGGGCGTGCCATCCGGTGCATGATCAGGCCATACCAGACCCGCGGCAGCTTTGAAATCATCCTTTTTATCTGTCATTTTACTATTCCCGCATCCTGTTAACCGCCGTTAATGATAGGGCTTATAATAGCGTGAAAACGCAATTATGTCAATTTATTTCGCGGTTTTTCCCAGGCCTGAATTTTGCGATAAATTGTCGAGGGTGAGATTTGAAGATGGGCGGCAGCCTTGGGGATATTACCATCACACTGGTCAATGGCGGCATTGATAAATTCCCGTTCCGCCTGCGCCAGCGGCTTGATTTGCGAGACATTTGCAAAAACCTGATGTGGCGTGGATATCTGACTATCCTTCTGCCGATCATCAAAACGGGCAGGGGGTAAGGCCAGCATATCGGCTGTCAATAACGGGCCATCATACATAATGACGGCATGTCGTATAATGTTTTCCAGCTGCCGGACATTTCCCGGCCATGGGTAGTTCATAATTGCTTCCTGCGCGGCTGTGTCAAAGCCGGTGAAATTTTTGTTTTCGGTTATATTGAACCGTTGCAGGAAATAATCGGCCAGAATAATCATATCCTGTCCGCGCTGTCGTAAGGGCGGCATGTCAATCGGCACGACATGCAGGCGGTAATACAGATCCTCGCGCATACGCCCGGCGGCGACTTCCTCCCACGGGGTCCGGTTGGTCGCACAGATAATCCGACTATTGGTTTCAACAACCGTGTTTGATCCGATTCTCTGCACATGGCCGGTTTGCAGGAAACGCAGTAATTTTGCCTGCAGCCGCGGATGAAGTTCGCCGATTTCATCAAGGAAAAAAGTACCGTCATTGGCCAGTACAGCGGCGCCATCACGTTTTGATACGGCGCCGGTAAAAGCCCCCTGATTATGGCCGAAAACTTCGCTTTCCAGAAGCTCAGCCGGAATTGCAGCGCAGTTCAGGGCGATAAAAGCCCCGGCGGCGCGGCGGCTTTGCTTATGAATGGCATGGGCGCAAAGCTCTTTGCCTGTACCGGTCTCGCCAGTGATCAGCACGGGCGCGTCACTTTGGGCGGCACGGTCAATCTGATGAAAGACAGTCTGCATGACAGCGGACCGGCCTTGAAAGTCAGGATGTTCTGTTGTGGTGTGTAGAGCCATTTTAAATACTTTGATATAAATTGTTTGATATAATAAAAGATCAATTATAAATTGTTTTAAGCCTAAGTTACAACTGTTTTCTTATAGCCATCAACGAAAAAAAGCCCCGGGAGTTCCCAGGGCTTTTTAAAATCACAGTTAAAAAGATTATCTGTGTTCGCCAAACAGGTGCATCAGGCTTTGGAACAACAGAATAAAGTTCAGATAAAGTGACAACGCACCAAGCGTGGCCATTTTATCATTGCTGTCATCACCGTGATGCTGTGAATAGGTTTCCTTGATCCGCTGGGTATCAAAGGCGGTCATCAGCGTAAAGATCAGAACGCCCATCACCGAAACCATGAAATGCACCAGGCTGGAGCCCATAAAAATATTCACAACGCTGGCAATGATCAGGCCGATCAGACCCATCATCAGGAATGATCCCATACCGGTCAGATCTTTTTTTGTGGTGTATCCCCAAATGCTCATCCCGCCGAACATACCTGCGGTAATGAAAAAGACCCGTGCAATACTGTCTGCGGTAAAGATCAGGAAGATCGCCGCAAAGGTCAGACCATAAATGGCGGATAGCAGATAGAACATGCCGCGCAGCTTGCCGGTTGACATGCGCGCTGCCCGTTGCGGTGTAAAACCAAACCAGACAATGGCCAGCGGTGCAAACAGCGCCACCCATTTAAAGGCGGTGTTAAAGATCAGGTTGGTCATCGCCTCGGATGTTGCAACGCCAAAGGCGACAACACCGGTCATCACCAGACCGAAAGACATGACTTTGTAAACCTTCTGCATGTGGTGTTGAAGACCGACATCGAAGATTCTCGATTTTGTAGAAGCGTAACCGCGGCTGTGTTCGCCCGTATTCGGGTTAAGTGCCATATTCATTCTCTCCTTTATGAAACTATTATCTTTACATTATATAGTGTTTTTACAGGTTTCATCAACTAAAACCGGAATT
The DNA here is from genome assembly GCA_051745265.1 of Pseudomonadota bacterium. Lineage (GTDB taxonomy): Bacteria > Pseudomonadota > Alphaproteobacteria > Micavibrionales > CSBR16-224 > JBNJDW01. The sequence goes on along the minus strand of JBNJDW010000113.1, from coordinate 1,062 downwards.
TGCCCTAAAGAATCTTTAACCTCATGTCTATTCATTCCGTAAATAAGGGGCCGGACGCACGCCCAGAATCCGCCAGGTGGCAATCATGCCAAACAGAACGGATAAAACCAGCGCCCCGAAAGCGACCGAGAAAACAGCCATAAAGCTGAAATTCCAACCCATTTCCATGACATAGGTCTGGATCGACCAGGCGCAGAGCGTGCCGATAAAGCAGGCAATCAGCGCGGTGATCAGCCCCAGCATGAAATATTCAGCCAGAAAGACCCGCATCATCTGTTTGCGATCGACCCCCAGAACCTTAAAGACAACGGCATCATAGATACGGCGTTTCTGCCCGGCGGCAATGGCCCCGGCCAGGACCAGCACCCCGGCCAGCAGGGTAACAGCGGCGCTGTACCGCACAGCCTGGGCAATCGCCTCCAGAATCGAATTGGCCAGATTCAGGGCATCACGGACGCGGATGGTGGTAATATTGGGAAAGGCTTTGGCAATTTCGGTCTGGGCCTGCATTTCGGCGCTTTCATCCATGGCGACGGTGGAGACATAGGTCGCCGGTGCCGATTCCAGTGTGCCGGGGGCAAAGGTCATGGCGAAATTCATCGCAAAACTGCCCCAGTCAATATTACGGACATTGGCAACTTCGGCCTTGATCTCCATGCCCAGAATGCTCATTGTCAGCTCTGCGCCAACGCCGATATCAAAGGCATTGGCAACTTCGGTGGCGATCGAGACAACGGGCGGGCCGTCATAATCTTCGGACCACCATTCGCCTTCAATAATTTCGCTGCCGGGCGGGGTTTCGCCGGTATAGGTCATGCGCCGGTCACGGCTGAGCACCCAGCGATCGCCGGTGTCCTGATAGGCGTCTTCGGCAGGGATGCCATTTACATGCGTAATTTGGCCCTGCAACATAGGAAGTATACGAAGATTGCGGGCCGTTGGCGTCTTTTCCAGTATGTCCTGCAGCGGTTCAGCCTGATCCGATTGAATATCCAGAAAGAAGAACGACGGCAAATCCGCATTGGTGCTTTCCTGTAATTTTTGCGAGAAATTATATTCAAC
>JBNJDW010000112.1:0-6360 GCA_051745265.1 Pseudomonadota bacterium | reverse complement strand
TTTGGTTTTGATATGGGCGCCCGGCCCGAGCACCCTCTTTGGGTCTGCGATGAGTTGGGATCAACCAGATCCTTTACCGGAAAACCCCTGCATATGGGCGGCACAGACTATGATAAAGAAGGCATCGCCGGTCTTGGCGTTGCCACGGCGGCCAAAGTGGCCATGGAATATGATGGCAAAACAGTAGAGGGCGCAAGCTTTGCCGTACAGGGCGCCGGGGCCATGGGTGCTGCCATTATCAAATATTTCAGCCAGTATGGCGGCATCCTCAAATCAATCGCCGATCCACGGCTGGGTGGCAGCTGGTTCCTCAAAAACGGCGCCTCTGCAGAATTGATCCACGCCCTGTCCAAGGGTGATTTTATCGCCAGCAACGCCCTTTTGGAAAATGGCGCCTATCAGCGCGATCCTGACCTGTCCGAAGTCCTTTACGCCAAGGTAGATGTCTTGTTCCCCGCTGCCGTACAGGATGTCATTTATATTGAAAATACCGATAAAATTCAGGCCGACTATATTTCCGAAGGTTCAAACAACCCGTCTTCGAACGAAGCCCGCAGCAGGCTGCATGAAAACGGTATTACGGTTATTCCTGATTTTATTGCCAATCCCGGCGGTATTATTGCCGCATATGTCGAGATGACCTCCCCCATCAGCATCGAAGAAAACTTTAAAACCCGGGCCAAGGTCGAGCATGCCAAGGCTGAAACCATTAAACGGATTACAGAAAATGTAGGCGCGCTGATGACGCTTGTCCGGAGTCTTGATATCGAACCGGCCCGGGCGGGACGTTTTATGGCATTGCAGAATCTTATCCGTTAAACAGGCAGATTATGCAGAAATATCACCTGTTTATCAGGTTTTTCAGCCCTTAATCGGTGACGTAAAGATAAAATTAACGGATTTACGTTATGGTTGAAAACAGACATCAAAAGGGAGACCACAGTATGACCGCCACACTTTATACCGGAACTTCAGTTTCAACCGAACTGGTGCAGAATACAATTCTGGTCTCGCAAGCGCTTGGCAACGGGCTGGAAAGCTTTTCCAGCGATCCGGCAATCGCCAAGGCAAGGCCGACTGAAAACGGCTATCACTGTCATTTAAACACAGACGGACTTAGCGCTGATAAAACCATTACCCTTAATCAAGAGGGCCAGGCAGAGCGCAGTTTCACACTGAAATCCGGCCGCAATTTGAAAAAACAGCTGGAAACGACGCTGAAACCCGCCCAGGCGGCAGCACCAAAGCCACGCGCACCCAAAGCCTGAACCAACAGTTTATAACACTGTTTCAGTTTCCAACAGATTATCACCTATGACGGCCTGTTTACAGGCCGTCTATGCTTTCACCCTCCGTTTTAGCTATGAAAGAACGGGATTTTTTGTGATATTAACTTGATTTATACTCTTTTTGATTATATTAATATTCATAGGGAGCATTTAACAAGAGATTCGCTATGACAGACAGTGCCCACAAAAAAATCGGACTTTTTGGAATTTCGGCCAATCCGCCGCATAACGGACATGTGGCCATGGCCTCTTATGCCCGGGATTTTCTGGGCCTTGATGAAATCTGGTTTGTGGTGGCAGCGCAGAATCCGCTTAAATCCACTGATGAAATGGCCCCTTTTAAGGACCGTCTGGAAATGACCCAAATCATCGCCCGGCCACATGACTGGTTAAAGGTCTGTGATATTGAACAACGTGCCGGGGTCAATAAAAGCTACGATACGCTGCGTCTTCTAAAAGATGAGCATCCTCGCGCCCGTTTTGTCTGGATTATTGGCGGTGATAACCTGACCAATTTCCACAAATGGTATAAATGGCAGGAGATATTAAACATGATCCCCGTCGCCGTCATGACCCGTGAAGGCGACATCGAATCCGCGGTCAAATCCCCGGCCGCGCAATATGCATCGAAATGGCAGGTCAGCGAACCGCATAAACTGGCTGAGTATGACCGCGGCTGGCTGATGCTGGATAATCCGTTGATCCCGCTGTCTTCAACAGAGTTGCGCGAAGCCTTCAAAGACAGACCCGGTCAGGTCAACGGCACGCCGCCCGCGGTTATTGAACGCATCCGGGAAAAGGGTTTGTACCTGTAAAAAATTTAATATCAAATCACAAAAAAGCCCCCTGCCATCGCAAGGGGCTTTTTGCATTCTGGAGTTTATAAACCCGGATCAGCCGGATTGAATTTATTGGCAATCGGCAGACGCAGATCCTTACCACGGATGGTGCGCGCTGTCGTTTTAACACCGGGCGGGGCCTGATTCTGTTTATAAACGGCAATTTTCATCAGTTTCAGAATACGGTCGACGGTTTCAGCCGGATAACCGGCGGCGATAATTTCATTGCGTGACTGCGCCCCTTCGATCCGGCGGCTGAGAATATCATCCAGTTCCTCATATTCCGGCAGCGAATGATTATCCTGTTGGTCCGGACGCAATTCTGCCGATGGTGGACGGGTAATGATATTCCACGGCATCACAATAGCCGGACGACCGGCGGCACTGTCCTGTTGCGCCTCTGTTGGCCCCAGAACGCCCTTGGGGACATTTTCATTGCGCCAGGCACTCAAGCGCCGCACTGTCGTCTTATAGACATCCTTTAGCGGATTAAACCCACCATTGGTATCACCGTAAAGCGTACAATATCCCACCGACATCTCCGATTTATTACCGGTGGTCAGCAGCATCCAGTTAAATTTATTGCTGAGCGCCATTAACAACAGCCCCCGCAGCCGGCTTTGGATGTTTTCCTCGGTCACGTTTTCGGCCAGCCCTTCAAAAGACGGCGCCAAGGCCGTACCGACAGCATCAACACAGCCGGAAATGGCAATCTCGCGGATATCTTCGACGCCCAGGAAAGCCGCCTGCTGGTCTGCATCGCTGTTGCTCATCTGTGATGTATACTGTGATGGCAGACGTACGAGGTGTACGTGTTCCGGCCCCAGCGCATCAACAGCGACCACCGCGACAAGACCGGAATCAATCCCGCCGGACAGACCGAGCACAACATCGGTAAAACCTGATTTTTGAATATAATCGCGCGTGCCCAATACCAGCGTCTGATAGAGTTCTTCATCCGCATCCGGTCTGGGCGTCATCAGCTCCGGTGCCGCCTGCAAACGTAAAAATCCATCGCTGTATTTCAGCGTTAGCAGGTTTTGATCCTCTTTCAGCGTTGCGGCCTGATAGACCACCGCCGGCGCTTTGCCTTCAACATAGGACAGCCCGAAAGACGCGCCATCAAAAACCAGTTCATCCTGCCCGCCAACCTGATTGGCATAGACCAGATCAAGCCCGGTTTCTGTAACCCGTTTCGCGACCACCCCGTCCAGCCGTTTGGAAAATTTGCCTTGCTCATAAGGGGAGGCATTGATTGAGATCAGAATCTCTGCCCCGCGCTCTGCCAGCTTCGCGGTAACATCAGAAAGCCAGGTATCTTCGCAGATTAAAACGCCGAGCTTATGGCCTCTAAACTTAACAGGACGGACATCTTCAATCGGGTTGGCGGTGAAATTGCGTTTTTCATCAAAGACACCGTAATTGGGCAAATGGGTCTTTTTCACAATATCGGTGATCACACCCTTTTCGATCAGAAAGACCGCATTATAGATCACAGGCTTGCCACTGTCGGGGTCATCACCGTCATAAAACGGGCCGCCGACCAGTAATCCCGGACCGCCCTTTTCGGTCAGACTTTTCAATTCCTCAATTTTACGGTCAGTTGCGCGGAGGAAATCTTTGATCTCGACCAGATCTTCCAACGGATAGCCGGTCAGGGAAAATTCGGTGGTCACCACCAGATCGGCACCATCATCTTTGGCCTGCATCCATGCATCGCGGATCAACTGCGTATTGCCGTCAAGATCCCCGACGGTGGGGTTTGCTTGTACGATCGAAAGTTTTAGATCTGTTGTCATGACGTGCCTCTTTGTCCATATCCAGTTTATATTGTGTTGATGTTGTGACCCGTAATTGTCCTGTACGTGTGTATTTTTTTAAGTCTTCTGACTGTACGACAGCTTTGATATCATCGGCAATGCCCTGCACCATGTCTTCCAGCACTGTAACGCGGGCGCCGCGTTTCAGATAGCCCAATATGGCATCTTTGACGCAAAAATCAGCGGCGACGCCCATCATGACGACTTCGGTGTCTTTGCCAATTTTGAACCGATCCATAAAATCGTCACGTTTTGCCGCGGGATCTTCCTGCGGCCAGCGCTGAGCGGTGAACAGGTTTTTATAGGCCCGGGCGTTAAAGTCATTTCTAAAGTGGCTGTTCAGATCCGGCTGCGCGGCCCACATATCAAAAACATTTTTATTCATCCGGTAGGTCGGGATTTTTGCCGGCAGATCCGCCGGTAAATCAATCGCCAGATCCCAGCCTTTACTGTTAAACAGGCAATGCGGCGGAAACATTTTTGATTCCGGGTTTTGATCATAGGTTTCAGAAAAATGGGTATCAAATTTCAACAAGACCAGATCAAAATCTTTGGCCTGCAAAGCTGCCAGAAATCTGTTGGCTTTGGGAATAATCTGCTCGGCCCCGGACACGTACAGCGCGCCATCGGGCTGCATGAAATCATTCTGCATATCGACAATATCAAGAATACGTTTAACCATTGTGCTTTGCTCCTTTCCTACGGATACTCAAAATCTTCTGACGGCGCGTTTCAAATAATGTGTTCTCCAGACCGACAACATAAACATGCGCGTTCAAAAGCCGTTTATGGCTGTAATCCAAACGCATCAGGCTTTGCTCTGCCCGTTTTTTGGCTGTATGTACGTCTTCGATCTCACGCACCCGCTTGCCCTGCTTGAAGCAGGATTTGAGGACGCGGTACACATGAGTCCCTTCATTGAAAACCTTTGACAGGGTTTCATCCGATTTACGCACCGATTCAACCGGACGGTTTAATTGATACGGGTATTCTTCTCCGGCCGCCGTTTTATCCAGCGGATTTTTTTGCAGGCGCGATATAATCGTATCACCATCATATTGCCAATGGCCCAGATGATTTTTCTTCATAAAGCGCAGAACTTCAAGATCTCCGGGGATTGAGGTTTTGGCCGTTTGCTCTGACAGTTTTACAACAGCGCGGCTTTTATCGGCCAGCGCCGCCGGATTTTTATTGCGCAGGTTTTCGATCTCTTCAGCACTCAGGCCGTTATCATAAATCGCCCCCAACTTATAAACACCACCCAGCGCCGGTTGAGCCTTTGACGTCACCAGACTGGTACCTACGGCCCAGATATCAATCTTAGCGCCCTGATCTTGCAGACTCTGAATGGTCATTTCATCAAGATCATTCGAGGCGGCAATCTTGGCATCCTCAAACCCGGCGTCATCAAGCAAAGCCCGCGCCTGTTTTGACAGATAAGCCAGATCACCGGAATCAAGCCGGATGCCTTTTAAGGGAATATCTTTTTCCTTACACAGGGCGATGGCTTTTTTAACGCCATTCAGCGTGTCATAGGTATCAACCAGAAACACGGTATTGCCCGGCATGGTTTTGGCGTAATCGGCAAAGGCGTCTATTTCTTCTTCGTACAGCATCACCAACGCATGCGCCATGGTGCCGGTGGTCGGGATGCCGTAATGTTTCTTCGCCAGATAATTGGAGGTCCCATCAATACCGCCGATATAAGCCGCGCGGGTCGCTTCCAGACCGCCCAGCATCTGCGCCCGGCGCACGCCGAATTCCAACACCGGCTTGCCATTGGCAACTTCACGCAGGCGCGAGGCCAGAGTCGCAAACAGTGACTGGGAATTCAGCGTATTCAAAATCGCCGCCTCAACCAACAGACATTGCCAGACCGGGCCATTAACGCGTATAATCGGTTCATCCGGAAAGGCGACTTCGCCTTCGGGCATCATATCAACGGTCAGGTCGAGATCGGCATTTTTCAACATATCGAGAAATGCATCGCTATACAGGCGTTCATCCTGTCTGGTCTGTGGGTTAAAAACCGTTTCCTGGCGCAAAAGCTCGATATCTTCATCGTCAAATTTCCAGTTCTCCAACCAGTCCATCAGAATATTCTGCCCTGCGGTAAGCAGATAGCCGCCCTGAAACGGGTTGGTCCGGATATAGCCGTGGAAGCTGGTGACCTGTTCATGCTTGTCATTGGCAAACAGGGCCTGGGCCATGGTCAGGGCATACTGGTCCGCCCATAAGGCACTGTGTTGGGCCAGTATATCACGGCGATGGGGTGAGTTTTGTGCAGTCATTTTCGTATCCTTTAACGCTTGCGAATCCTCTATATATAAACTCTATGAGTATAATTATACTCATATTGAGTTTAAGTCAAGATTAATTTTACACTTATTATGCTTTTAGGAAGGCTTTGCC
>JBNJDW010000111.1:0-6371 GCA_051745265.1 Pseudomonadota bacterium | reverse complement strand
CGAATGGGAGCTTTGATTGGTTCGAGTAATAATAAATATAAGTATTACCCGACTCGATATGTTCCCATTCTTTCGTTTGAGGATTCAGTCTTGAGAACTTTTCTTTCTTAAAAGGAGTCAGTCCCATATTGCCTTCAAAAATCTTCTTAATATATTTTTTATCCGTCCCCTTAGGGAAAATTTCAAGCATAATATTGGTTATATCTCGCCCTATATAATCCTCAAATCTAAATTGCGAAACATCAAACCGAGGATCAGACGGATCAGTCACTTTTGTTGCGCATGCCGATAGCATAAGCGATAGAGCTAAAGTAAATATCAAAAAATGACCGTGCATAAATCCCCTTTACTGACTACTTCATTTTTCTTTATCATCTTCCTCTCCGAATTGCTCTGTATCCTTACATAGTTCAGGACTATTGCGGTGTTTTGGCCTATTAGGCTCAACATTAAATAGCTTATGATAAAAACTTAAGTGAGCTGGGTTTCCAGACACAGCGACAAATCCAGAATAACAGCGTTCCGCTTTTTTAGCTTTGTAATGAGAAAATAAAACTTCATGTATTTCAAAGCTCTTGTAAAATAACCCCACTGAAAACACTACAAAAAGAACAAGAGTGTATTTTTTTTCCAACTCTTTTTCTGCTCAGATTTCAGATACAACAGAACCAAAATCACAACCAACAAAACCGGCAATACATTAATCAGTATAAAAACTTCAAGCTGGTTCATCAATCACCCATAGCCTTAATAAGTTAACTTATATCCATCGACAACCAATATGGCTTGAGCATACGTAGTGTGTTGCGTAATAATAAAACAAAACCACCAGCAGAATAATAACACCAGAAAGAATTAAAAAAATTTGACCCCGTTTAGATTTTAAAAACTTCATTGTTTAAACCTCTCTATTAAAGTCGGGGAGCGAGTTGTTTATATAGCGTTTTTACATATACCCGAGACATTGCCCCTCCCTGTTAATACGAGCATCCCATAAAGAAACAGGTTTGTAGGCGTTTTTAACGTTAATTCCGTCCAATCTAACGTGATTTCAGTTACTCGTTCCACCCTTCATCCCCTTCTTTTTGCCAATATTCTCTGTTTTGATTAATAATTCTCAGATAATCATCTTCTCCATATCCCATTCTGGCGGACCAAACAGGAATATCACTGAAATAACGTTGCATCGCTTTATTGCCGCAACTATCTAAACCATCACTTAATTCAACGTATTCAGTTTCACCCTTCCATTCCTCAATTGCCATGTTAGTGAAGTAATATATTTTTCGTTCAGAAAGAAAATTCTCTGAATTTTTAAGGCTTTTCGCTCCCCCCTTAACGCGACAACATTCCGGGTAATTTGGTACTTCCGCTTTTTTTTCTTCAAATGTCATTGTATCACCTCTTTTTCCAAACAACGCCCGATCCATTATCTGTTGAGAGGTCAAAATACGCATTTCGGGAATGCAGTACCCTTTATGCTTCACCACTTGATGTGCTACATAAAGTGATACACTCACCCCTAAAATCAAAAGAGTAAATTTAAGCTTTTTTCTTTTCTTCGTTTGATTGTCATCTTGTGGCAAGAATAAAATCCCATAAATGATCTTAGCTTATATATTATGACATCCCAATTATAAAAATTTATTTAAAATTGTATACAAGCCTGCGATAAAGCGGATTGCCGCGCCGGTAGGCATGTGCTCCCGAACTAAAAGAAAGTCGGGTTATCTAGTACAGAGCCGCTTACATTCGGATAAAGCATTATTGTTCGGCTGATCTCGGGCATTCCCAATAGAAACTTTCGTACTTTTCACCCGCATCTTGAGCACTTCATATAGAGCTAATTGCACTCCTGCGAACAAGGCCAGGGTATTTTGCCATGTCTTCCATCCCAAATGTGTACCACAAATGTGTACCAATTGGAAAAATTTTATGATTATCTATCAGAGAGTTAAGGTTTTATAAGGCCTGGAAAGCCAAATGGTAGCGAGGGAGGGACTCGAACCCCCGACACATGGATTATGATTCCACTGCTCTAACCAGCTGAGCTACCCCGCCACAAGGGATGTTCGGATATTGACTTATATATCCCAAACGCGGGATTCGCAACCCTGAAATTCCCGCAAAACTAAAAACAGGCTTAATTTTTTAGCATTTCACGCGTATAATTATTTCAGTCGTTTTTTAAACAAGGAGACATCATGACGGACACATTGGAATATCTCACCGGTTTTGGCAATGAATTCACGAGTGAGGCTGTCACAGGCGCCCTGCCCGCCTATGGCAACACGCCGCAACGCCCGGCTTTCGGGCTGTATACCGAACAAATGACCGGCACCTCCTTTACCACGCCCCGCGCGCAAAACCGGCGCAGCTGGTGGTACCGGATTTTGCCTTCTGTCCGTCACAGTGCTTTTACAGCCTATAAACACACGGGCATTACCGGTGATTTCCCCAAATCAAACGCTTCCCCCAATCAGATGCGCTGGGACCCGTGCAAGCTGCCTTCGGACAAAGTTGATTTCATTGACGGGCTGATGACCTGGTGCGGTAATGGCGACAGCGATGCCGGCGACGGGCTGGCGGTTTATCTGTATGCCGCCAATACCTCTATGACAGATCGCTTTTTTTATAACGCCGATGGTGATTTCCTGATTGTCCCGCAGACCGGCACACTGCGCATCTTTACCGAAATGGGCCGGATGGAGGTTGCGCCCAATGAAATCTGCGTCATTCCCCGCGGTATAAAATTCAAAGTCGACTGCGATGGTGATATTCGCGGCTATATCTGTGAGAATTTTGGTCAGGCGCTCACCCTGCCTGATCTGGGGCCAATCGGCGCCAACGGCCTTGCCAATCCGCGTGATTTCCAGACTCCGGTTGCTGCCTATGAAGACAAAGATGGCGATTTCCAGCTGCTTTGTAAATACAGCGGCAGCCTCTGGCAGGCGAAAATTGATCACAGCCCGTTGAACGTCGTCGCCTGGCACGGTAATTATGTACCGTATAAGTATGATTTGTTAAAATTCTGCCCCGTGAATGCGGTCAGTTTTGACCATCCTGATCCGTCGATTTTCACCGTATTGACCGCCCCCTCGACCATTCCCGGTGTCGCCAACATTGATTTTGTGATTTTCCCGCCACGCTGGCAGGTTGCTGAAAATACCTTCCGCCCGCCCTATTTCCACCGCAACGTCATGAGCGAATTTATGGGCCTGATCGGCGGCACTTACGAAGGCAAAGAAGGCGGCGGCTTTGTACCCGGCGGTGCCAGCCTTCATAACCGCATGTCTGCCCATGGGCCGGACAATGCCACGGTCGAAAAGGCCGAGAATGCCGATCTGCAACCGCAAAAGCTAAACGGCGCCCTTGCCTTTATGTTTGAATCAAGATTTCCGATGCATGCCACTGATATCGCATTAAAAGCCAAAACCAAACAAGGTGATTACCACGCCGTCTGGAAAGATATTCAAAAGCGGTTCAAGGTGGATTAATCGGGCACATCACAATCACCCTGTCAGCCCCTAAACGAGCCTTACAGGCTAAATCGGCTTATAATGCGTTTGATCTTATGTGGTTTTTCATCCTCATAAGATTTAAGCATTTCAATGACTTGTGACAGTTTTTCAGGGTTGACATCACCCCTTTGCAAAGCGGCTTTCGTTTTTAAACGCGGGGTCAGACCAAAGATATCCTTGCTATACGGATTGACATTATACTTGATCAAAAAACGTACATGATCAATTTGTCCCCTATAGGCGCAAAGATGCAAAGGCGTTAATTTTTCTAAAGCCCCTTTACTGTTTAGCCCTTTGGCTTTTTGGGAAATAAGATATTCAGCAAGTTTCAGATCGCCTCCGGCGGCAAACAAACTAAAAAGGGGCGGCCTGCCCGTATCGGGCTGAAGTGCATTTACATCAACCCCGTAACGCACCAGACTTTTTGCAATGGCGACGCGCTCACCAGAACTATAGTTATGGTGGTAATGGCCACTAATCAGAGCCCTGCGGTCTCCTCCCACTAATAAATCCAGAGGAGAAAAAGAAAGCACATCCCCCCGTACCATCGGATCAGCTTTGTTATTCAGCATTTTATCAATCACAGCTGGCTTCATACCGTGTATAAGAGCAAACTGAAGGGCCGTAAATTGCCAATCGCCCCGGACATTCGGATCGGCACCTTTGTCAAGCAGATCCATAACCTCTTTTTCTTTACCTGCACGGATAAAGGGGATCAGTTCTTTTGAAATCATCGCTTTTTTATTGAAATCGGAAACCATATTAAAAGACCCTTCTGCGTTTAAGCAGCCTGTTGTGTCAGGGCCGAATTTTCTGCCCGGGTCATCCAGCCGCCGCCAATAACCCGACTGCCCAGATAAACCACGCAAGCCTGCCCTGCGGCAATGCCGAATTGCGGGGTTTTCAGTATAGCCACTTCTTCACCTTTATCGCCCCGATACAGCGTTGCAGGAGCCGGGGGCTGGGTGGAACGTAATTTAATCTCTACATCCAGTCCTTCTGCGGGGACATCCAGCAGCCAGTTACTGTCGGTCATATAGACTGTATCACGGGCGAGCGCTTCATAAGGCCCGACAATAACTTCGTTACGATCGGCACTTACACCCACGACATAAAGGGGTTCGTTGTTTTCGGTGACACCGCCGCCAATGCCAAGCCCGCGGCGCTGGCCGATTGTGTAATGAATAATACCTTTATGCTCGCCAACGGTGCGACCATCCAGATGAACAATCGGGCCCGGTGCTGAGGCGCCGGGACGTAGTTTTTCAACGACAGTGGCGTAAGACCCATTGGGCACAAAGCAGATATCCTGACTGTCGGGTTTGCCGGCAACGCACAGCTCCAGCCGTTCAGCATGATGGCGAGTGACTTCATCCTTACTGGCGACATCGCCGAGCGGAAAGCGCAGGAATTCAAGCTGTTCCTGCGTGGTGGCAAACAGGAAATAGCTCTGATCCTTACCGACATCCGTCGCCCGGTGCAGTTCAACCCCGGTCGGGGTGACAACGCGGCGAATATAATGACCGGTTGCCATGCAGTCTGCACCCAGATCACGGGCGGTCTGCAGCAGATCCTTAAACTTTACGGTCTGATTACAGCGCACACAGGGGATCGGCGTTTCACCGCGCAGGTAACTGTCGGCGAAATCTTCCATGACACTATCACGGAAATTGCTTTCGTAATTCAGCACGTAATGCTCAAAGCCCAATTTCTCAGCAATGCGCTTGGCATCATAAATATCCTGTCCGGCGCAGCAGGCGCCTTTTTTCTCGATCGCAGCGCCATGATCATAAAGCTGCAGGGTAATGCCGACGACTTCATAGCCTTCCTCATGCAGTAAAGCGGCTGTGACGGACGAGTCGACGCCCCCTGACATCGCAACAACGACGCGGGTATCTTTGGGCGCTTTATTTATACCAAGAGAATTCATCATAATGCGCATGTTATATATGCTTTCACGCTAAAGGTCAAGTTTTTGACATAGGCTGGATTGGAAATTTCCTCGATTTGTGACCAGAGCCTTGCTATACAATAAGGAGGCAACAAACACGGGCGAAAGTTAGAAAAATGACAGATTCCGATCATATTGAACAACTGACTGAGAAACTCCGTAAAACCGGGGTGTCCCTGGTCGCCAATGCCAATATTGCCGCCCACCTCAATGATGAAGATATCGCCGTCATCCAGCGTGAAGCGGAACGCCATATCAGCGGTTTGCTAAAATCACTGTTGATTGAAGGTGACGTCAACACCACCGAAACGCCAAAACGGGTCGCCCGGATGTATGTGCGGGAAATTATGAAGGGCCGCTTTTCGCCCGCTCCTGATGTCACTAAGTTTCCCAATACTGCGCCCAGAACCGGGAATTTTTATATGGTCGGGCCGGTAACAGTGCGCTCATTATGCTCGCATCATCTGGTCCCTGTGGTGGGTAAATGCGTTATTGCCCTGACCCCGGGCGAGGATGTGATCGGCCTGTCCAAATTTAACCGCCTGGTCGATTGGGTGATGTCGCGCCCGCAAATGCAGGAAGAAGCCACCCAGCAAATACTCGAACAGATTATCCTTCATACCGGCGCAGAACAGATTGCCCTGGCCGTACAGGCCGACGGCGGGCTTCGCGCGTCTCTTTCCGGCCTCGGACGGATCCCTCTACGGGCAGAGCCCGCATGGCATGACGGCGGCCTTCAAACGCCCGACGGCGCGCACGGGCGTGCCGGGCCTCTACCTGGCGGGGGGCGGGACGCATCCGGGGGCGGGGGTGCCGATGGCGGCCCTCTCCGGCCAGCACGTGGTCGCGGCGATCATGCGCGACCGAACTTCAACCTCGACGTGCCCCGCAACGGCTAC
>JBNJDW010000110.1:0-6385 GCA_051745265.1 Pseudomonadota bacterium | reverse complement strand
TGTCTGATAGGCGACCAGCGCATAGGCATAGGTATGCGCCTTGTTAAAACCATATCCGGCAAATTTATTGATCTGGTCAAAAATTTCACCGGCTTTTTCTGCATCGACATTATTAAATTTCTTACAGCCTTCGGTGAAAATTTCCCGCTGGGCATCCATTTCCTCTTTGATCTTTTTACCCATCGCTCGGCGCAGCAGATCCGCACCGCCAAGCGTATAGCCGGCCATAACCTGCGCGGCCTGCATGACCTGTTCCTGATAAATCATCACGCCATAGGTGTCTTTAACCACCGGTTCCAGCAAAGGATGCATATAATCCAATTCTTCATCACCGCGCTGACAGGCCAGATAGCGCGGAATATTCTCCATTGGCCCCGGCCGGTACAGAGCGATAATAGCCGCAGCCTCATCAAAATTCTTGACCCGCATCTGACGGCAGAGATCCTGCATGCCGGCACTCTCCAACTGGAAAACGGCAGCATTATCAGCGCGGGCCAGCATCTGAAAGGTCTTTTCGTCTTCCAGCGGGAATTTCAAAGGATCCAGCGTCTCGCCGCTGGTCTGTTTGACCGTATCGACGGCTTTTTTAATTATCGACAGCGTTTTCAGACCCAGAAAATCAAATTTTACCAGCCCCGCCGACTCTACATATTTCATATTGAACTGGGTTGCCGGCATATCGGAACGCGGATCAAGATATAACGGCACCAGTTCATCAAGCGGCTGATCCCCAATAACGATCCCGGCAGCATGGGTTGAGGCGTGGCGGTACAGGCCTTCCAACTGCAAGGCGATTGTAATCAGATTGCCGATGGTTTCATCACTGTCACGCGCGGCCCGCAGATCCGGTTCCTGATCAAGCGCTTCCTGCAGGGACACCGGATTGGCCGGATTACTGGGAACCATTTTGGCAATTTTATCAACATGACCATAAGAAATCTGCAGCACACGACCAACATCACGCACCACGGCGCGGGCCTGCAATTTACCAAAAGTAATAATCTGCGCCACCCGGTCACGGCCATATTTATCCTGCACATAGCGAATAACTTCATCGCGGCGGTCCTGACAGAAATCAATATCAAAATCCGGCATCGACACACGATCGGGGTTAAGAAAGCGTTCAAACAGCAGACCAAAACGGATCGGATCAAGATCGGTAATCCGAAGCGCCCAGGCTACAAGCGAGCCGGCACCCGAGCCCCGACCCGGCCCCACCGGAATATCCTGATCCTTGGCCCATTGAATAAAATCGGCGACGATCAAAAAGTAACCGGCAAAGCCCATCTGTAACAGGATATCAAGTTCATATTTCAACCGTTTTCGGTATTCCTCACGAAGCTCCTGTTTTTCAGTCTCTGTATGGTCTGCCGTAAATACATATCGTTCCAAACGCCAGTCCAGCCCTTCTTCGGATTGGCGGATCATGGCCTCATCCTCGGTCTCACCTTCATCCGTATCAAAACGCGGCAAGATCGGATCGCGCATCTTCAGAACATAAGAACATCTTTGGGCAATTTTGACCGTATTTTCGATGGCTTCGGGAAGATCGCTGAACAGCTCGACCATTTCCTGCGGTGATTTGAAATAATGTTCGGGCGTTACCTTGGGGCGGTCTTCCTCGATCACATAGCGGCCAGCCGCGATGCAAAGCAAGGCATCATGCGCCTTATGCATTTCGCGATCGGTGAAATAACAGTTATTCGTCGCCACAATCGGAATATTATGAGCATAGGCCAGATCAAGCAGATCATCCTCAATCCGGGCTTCATCCAGCGATCCGTGGCGGAGCAATTCAATATACAACCGGTCTTCAAAAATCCGGTGAAGGGTTTTGAGCGTTTCTTCAGCATCGTCTTTTCTTTTTTCACCCAACTGTCGGCCAAGGCTGCCTTTGGGGCCGCCGGTCAAACAGATCAGTCCTTCATTATGGGCCTCCAGCTGTTCCCATGTAATATGGGTCGGATTTTCCTGACCGCTTTCACAAAAAGCCTGACTGGACAGCTTGATCAGATTCAGATAGCCCGCTTCATTCTGCGCCAGCAAGACCAGCTGATCGGGCTCTTCCATGGTCGTTGACCCAAAATTCATGCCTTCTGGCCGGGCAATCGCCATCTGGCTGCCGATAATCGGTTGAATGCCCGATTTAGCAGCGGCTGTTGAAAATTCGAGCGCACCAAACAGATTGCTGGTATCGGTCACCGCGACCGCCGGCATGTCATAGTCCTGACAGCGTGAAATCAGTTCCTTGATACGGATAGCACCCTCAGCCAGAGAATAGGCCGAATGGACACGAAGATGGACAAATTGAGCGGACATTATTTTGTTGTAAGCAAAAACAATTCAAAAAGCAAGAAATTGGTCACACCGACATTGACATAACAACATACCGGGGCTATTCTGATCACACAATTTGGACAAATTTGGAATTGATGGTTGCATAACCTTGCTCGCCTGCAAAATTACAGGATAAAACCACTATGATGGGCCCCACAGAAATAAAAAAGTATTTCAAAAACGCTTGCAAGGATGTCGATAACGGCAGAAGCCATATTTACCCCGCCCTTCAAAGCTTTAGCCAGATGATTAAAACCCTTCAAAACTGCAATCTTGATATCCATGTAGACATATACAACGTGCCCTCTACCAATGCTTTTGCTTTGGTACGTGATGTTACAGGCTATACCCAACAATCTTTAGCCATCTCCGGCCTTTTACACTTTGGCCGGACATCCTGTCTGTTCGCTCTTGCTCATCAGATTATGGATGAAGACACCGCTTTACTGACCATTTCGGACCGCGAAACATCACAGCATAAAAATGGCACTAAATTCACGGGCCATGCTTTTGACCTTATGGATCAAGACGAACTTGCCGTTTTGCAAGAGCACTTAATTAATATGTGTGCAAGAGAAAAGCAGCTCATCAAAAATAATGATGTCGGAGATGTCTTTAACAAGCCTGCCGGACATCAGCATCCCCGCGCCCGAACGGCAATTTCTGAAATAAAAAAGCCTGCCCTGACATCTAAAACCCCGGCGCCTAAAACGACGCGGCCATAATTTTACCATGTTCTATTTTAAGGCTGCGGTCCATTTTTGCCGCCAGGGCATAATCATGCGTGGCAATCAAGGCGCCTAAACCGGCATTCCGGGCCGTTTCAACCAACAGTTCAAAGACTTCCGCCGCCGTATCAGGATCAAGATTACCTGTCGGCTCATCCGCCAGCAAAAGGGCCGGATCATTGATCAGCGCCCGGGCAATCGCCACGCGCTGTTGTTCACCGCCGGAAAGCTCGCCCGGGAAATGGGTCATACGTTTTTTCAAACCGACTTTATTCAAAAGCCAGGCGGCTTTATCGCTTGCCCGCTTACGGGAGGCGCCGCCGATCATCTGCGGTAAGATCAGATTTTCCAAGGCGGTAAAGTCGGGCAAGAGATGATGAAACTGATAGACAAAACCGATGTTAGACCGGCGCAGCAAGGTCCGGGTTTTATCTGCCTTGTCCTTGATCTTATGACCGTCAATCATGACATCGCCCTGATTGGGCGGCTCAAGCAAACCTGCGATTTGAAGCAGTGTTGATTTCCCCGAACCGCTCGGCCCTGTCAGGGCAACCATCTCGCCTTTTTCAATGATCAGATCAGCGCCTTTAAGAACATCGACATCATGACGCCCTTGGGTAAAGCTGCGGTATATATCCTTCAGCAATAGAACCGGCGCATCCTGCTCCTGCATTTGAATGTTTGAATTATTCATTACGCAAGCCCTCCACCGGATCCATTCTGGCAGCCCGCCAGGCCGGATAAATCGTCGCGGCAAAGGAAAGTCCCAGCGCCATGATGATGATTGAGATCACCTGTTCGGGATCCATTTCAGCGGGCAGCCGTGACAGAAAATAGATCTCATCGGCAAATAATTCGGTGTTGGTCAGGCCTTCCAGCCATTGGCGAATGGCTTCAATATTCTGCGCAAACAGAACCCCTAAAATTGCACCGGCCATGGTGCCCAGAAAGCCGATACTGGCCCCGGTCATCAGGAAAATCCGCACAATCATGCCTTTGGTTGCGCCCATCGTCCGTAAAATGGCGATATCACGGCTTTTATCCTTCACCAGCATGATCAGGCTGGAAATAATATTAAACGCCGCGACAATAATAATCAGCGTCAGAATCAGGAACATGACATTGCGTTCAACCTGCAAAGCGGTATAGAAACTGGCATTGGTGTCGCGCCAGTCAACAACCCGGGCATCATCGCCCATCGCGGCGCTGACCCGCGCTTTGACCTCCTGCGGTTCTGTCGGGGTCGAGGTTATAATCTCAAGCGCAGTGACCCCCTCACCCATCTGATAAAAATTCTGCGCACTTTTCAGCGACATAAAAATAAAACTGGAATTATATTCATACATGCCAACATCGAAAACCGAACCGACACGGAAACTGCGGCTACGCGGAATGGTACCAAAGGGACTTGCCCGGCCTTTGGGCGCAATCAATGTGACCTCACTGCCCACCGAAAGACCATAGCGGTCAGCCATCACCCGGCCAATCGATACCCAGCCATCGGCAAAATGCCCGCCATCACGGTTCACGACTTCCTCAAGCGAATTGGCCAGGATTGGTTTACGGTTAAAATTCTCTTCGGAAATACCGCGAACGACAACGCCGCTGGCATTGCCGTTGACGTTCATCAGCGCCTGACCTTCGATAATGGGCAGCACATCAACGACAAGATCGCCGGCCGCCTGATCAATCCGGCCCAATAAAGGGTCGTAATTTTGCAGCGGTCCAGCCTGCCCATAGACGTTTACATGACCATTAAGGCCCAGAATACGGCCAATTAGCTCGGCCCGAAACCCATTCATCACCGACATGACAATAATCAGCGTCGCCACACCCAGCATAATGCCGATCAGTGAAAACCAGGCAATAATCGAAATAAAGCTTTCCCGCCTTTTCGAACGCAGATAACGCCCGGCAACGGTCATTTCAAAGGCGAAGGACATTTTCAGGCCGCGGCTTTCTTTTGATGTTGTGCCAGTAATTCATCAACAGAGATTTCAGAACGCTCACCTGTTTTACGGTTTTTAATTTCAACCTTATTCTGCGCGGCGCCTTTAGGACCAATGATATACTGATATGGCAGGCCAATCAGATCCATATTGGCGAATTTCGCCCCGGCCCGTTCATCCCGGTCATCATAAAGAACCTCTTCGCCTTGTGATGTCAAAGCCTTATACAGCTTTTCACACAACGCGGTTGAAACCTCGTCCTTTATATTCAGGTTTAACAAACCAATTTTATAGGGCGCCACTTCTTCGGGCCAGATGATTCCATTTTCATCATGCGAGGCTTCGATAATCGCCCCTACCAAACGGGAAACACCAATACCGTATGAGCCCATTTCAACAGGCACCATATCGCCATCCGGACCGGAAACTTTTGCATTCATGGCCTCGGAATATTTTGTACCAAAGTAAAAAATATGCCCGACTTCAATACCACGTTTTTGAACCAGATTTTCAGGAGCTTTTTCCGGAACATGTTTTTCATCGGTCGCGGCATACATTGAGGTTAGCTCCTCAAAAAGTGTCTCGAAGCCGGATTCATCCTCTGTATCCTGGGCCAGAATATCATAATCCAACCATTGCGGATCACAGAAAACTTCGCTTTCGCCTGTATCAGCAAGCACGATAAATTCATGGCTGAGATCACCGCCGATCGGACCGGTATCAGCCTCCATCGGGATCGCCTTGATTCCCATACGTGCGAAAGTCCGCAGATAAGACATAAACATTTTCAAATATGATTTTCGGGCGCCTTCGTAATCAATATCAAAAGAATACGTATCCTTCATCAGGAATTCACGGCCCCGCATCACGCCGAAACGCGGACGGATTTCATCACGGAACTTCCATTGGATATGATAAAGATTCTTTGGCAGGTCTTTATAGCTTTGGATAAATGATTTGAAAATATCGGTAATCATTTCCTCATTTGTCGGGCCGTAAAGCATTTCCCGATTATGGCGATCTGTAATACGCAGCATTTCAGCGCCATAAGCATCATAACGGCCACTTTCCCGCCAAAGATCAGCCGATTGTATTGTGGGCATCAACATTTCCTGCGCTTCAGCCCTGTCTTGCTCTTCACGGACAATTTGCTCGATGTTTTTCAGGACCCGTTGCCCCAAAGGCAGCCAGGCATAAATACCGGCACTGGTCTGACGTACCATACCCGCGCGCAACATCAGCTGATGCGATGGGATCTGAGCTTCGGAAGGTGTTTCTTTTAAAGTCGGTAAAAAATATTTACTCAGCCGCATGTGGAATATCCTCTTCGCATAATGCTATTAAAGCCTGTTCACTCTCAGGTTTAAGGGG
>JBNJDW010000109.1:0-6440 GCA_051745265.1 Pseudomonadota bacterium | reverse complement strand
TTCTGAGACCATACCGGCAATCAGGATCGCATCACCCGGCCGCACACGGATCTGTGTTTGCAGACTTCTGGAGGCTGTTGACGGTAACTGTACCGATCCACCATCGCCCGTCGGAAAATCATCCAGAGACAACAGGTCTTCCAGTGAAATATCAACTGTTCCATAAACCGTTGATTCATCCCATGCGCTTTGAATAGACAGATCCAGACCGGTTTCCAGCGTCGCAGTTTCGGTGGCAAACGTGCTATCGCCATTATCATCAACCGTCCGGCTGACCTGACTGACATAGTTATCCGTATTTTGAATGGTCAGCGTTGCTTCCGATCCGGATAAGACCGTCAATTGCGGCTGCGAAACCGTTTTGACCGCACCATGTTCGGAAATAAATTCCAGGACCGCGCTTGACGTCAGATCATTACTGCCGTTAAAGCTGGGGGTAATTGTCATCGGCGCCGCGCCGCCACCTGGCGAGCCGCCGGGCAAATCAAAATCAATTTCAAAATTACCCAGATTTTCAAGCAGTCCGGTCCAGTTAATACCGGTACGATTTGCATTATCCAGTGTCACTTCCCAGACATGAGTTTCAAAAACAATCAGGGCCGTATTCTTGCGAATGCGTTCGAAATACCGTTCCGCCTGCCGTGCTGTTCGATTTGTTGCCCGGTAAACAATAACCCGGGTTGATGTGTCAATCACCGGCGCCAGTGTTTCACTATCCGTATCTGAATCATCGTTGTTATCATCATCGTCATCACTATCGGTTCCGCCGTCACTGGCGGTATCAAGCACGTTTTCAAGACCGGCAACAATCTGACCAAAAGCAGCATCATCCCCAAATGGCGGCAAATCGACAACAAAAGTTTCAAAATCCTTGATCGTCAACATACCGTTTTCATAGCCGCAATATAAATTGGCAAGGCCGCAAAGACGATCTACAACATCGGGCAAACGGCCCTGCAGATTGGCCACGGTTACCCGCTTTGTCAAACCCTTCTGGGTTTCAAAGGCAAGTGAAATATCAAAATCTGCCAAAATCAACTGTAATGCACCGGCCAGCGTTTCAGAACGAAGCTCATAAGGGCCGATATAAATATCCGGCAGAGGATCTGTGTTCATAGCTCTTGGCACCAGCACGTCTTCATCAAGGCGAACACGGGTAATGCCATCATAGCTTTCATTGACCCCTTTCATCTTTTCACGGGGGCTGGCAGCAGCGGGGATATCAGTTGTATGCGCTCCGGGAATATCGACAGGCCCGCAGCCGACAACCAGCCCACCAAGGAATATCAAGGTTAAAAACTTTAAGAAACTTCCATTATTATACATCCGTACTCCCCGCATAATCACCCTTCCCGCGTCAGCAGGCGGCTGACCATTGTCAATAGACGTTCTTTTTTTACCGGCTTTAACAGTACCGAACTGACCTTGTATTGACCTGCCCGTTCCAGCAAATCACTGTTTTGGTCCCCCGTGACCAAAACGACAGGTATCGTATATCCGGACCCTTGAATGATATTTATAAAATCGAACCCGCCCATAGGTTCCATTCGGACATCTACAATAACAAGATGGACCGCTTTATCGAGCTTTTCAAGAGCTTCGTTACCATCAGCAGCTTCGACGACATCATAGGACTCTGCCTTCAAATAACGCGCGATCTGCGTGCGGATAAAATCATTATCCTCCACGACAAGTATGCGTTTTAATTGGCTTTTTTCAGTTGTAGACATAAATGAGTTAACCAGATGAAAGCTTCAGCCCGGGAAAAGATTAGAGAAAAATCTTTGAGCCCCTACCGTTTAGTATATAATAACCTTTAACGATCTTGCAACACGCAATCAAGCTAAAAACATTAAAATTCAATACGGTCTGTTTATTTTATGATGTTATTTCTTATATTTTCGGTGTTTTTGATTTGTCTTGCGCTGCTTTGTGCGCTGGCCTGGATTGACCATAAATATTACATTCTGCCCAATGTTCTGAATCTGGCCCTGTTGATCGGTTTTCTGATCTGGCACAGCCTGACCGGCTGGAAAATCGTATCGGTCGAGCAAGCCGTTCTGGGCGGCTTTATCGGCGGGGTTTTCTTGCTGGCCGTGCGCTTTGTCGCCAATCACGTGATGGCGCAGGAGGACAGCGTCGGTCTTGGCGATGTAAAACTCATGATCGCCGCCGGATTTGGCGTGGGTATGCCTGATGTCCTGCTGGTCTTGTCGATCGGGGCGCTGTTTGGTATTGTGCATGGCTTTATTTTGCGTGAAATCGAAAACAGCCGGACCGGGAAAAAGACCAGCCTGATGACCGTCAATGTACCGGCCGGGGTCGGGCTATGTCTGGCAACAGTGATCATCGCAACAGTGAATTGCGTTTCATGGTGGGAGCTTATCAAATGACCCAAAAACCTCTGGCAGGGCTGAAAGTCGTTGATCTCAGCCGGGTATTGGCTGGCCCTGCGGCAACACAGATTCTGGGCGATTTTGGCGCCGATGTTATTAAAATCGAACGACCGGGCACAGGCGATGACACCCGTAAATGGGGGCCGCCTTTTGTCAAACAACCCGATGGCAGCGACAGCAGCGAAAGCGCCTATTACCTGTGCGCCAATCGCAGCAAACGTTCAATAGAAATAGATTTCAAAACCGATCAGGGGCTTGAAACACTGCATAAACTGATCGATCAGGCTGATATTCTGGTCGAAAACTACAAAACCGGCGGCCTTGTGCCTTATGGGCTGGATTATAAACAGCTCAGTGACCGTTGCCCCGGTCTGATTTACGCCTCTCTGACCGGTTTTGGTCAGACCGGCCCCTGCGCCGATCAATCGGGCTATGATTTTATGATTCAGGCCGTTGGCGGCATCATGAGCGTAACCGGACCCGAAGACGGCATGCCCTATAAAACCGGTGTTGCCATTGCCGATCTTATGGCCGGGCAATATATGCTGAACGGTATTCTCGCCGCCCTCTATCACCGCGAAAAAACCGGTCAGGGCCAGCATATTGATATTTCCCTGTTTGAAACCCAGCTGGCCTGGCTGGCCAATGTCGGTCAATATTACCTGACCAGCGGCGACAACCCGCCGCGGATGGGCAACGCCCATTCAACCATTGTGCCCTATGAAGCTTTTGAAGCCGCCGACGGTTTTATTGTCCTTGCGGTTGGCAATGACACGCAGTTTCAGCGGTTTTGCCAAACGGCTGATTTACAAGAGCTCAGCGATCATCCCGATTACGCCACCAATCCGGCCCGGGTCAAAAACCGCGAAAAACTCTTGCCGTTTATCCGTGATCGGATTAAACAGAAAACAGTACAGACATGGCTGGAACAGCTTGGTGCTGCCAAAGTGCCCTGCGGTCCCGTAAATTCGGTGGCCGAGGCGTTTGCCCATCCGCAGGCCGCGGCCCGTAAGATGGTTGTTGAAATGGACCATCCCGACAGCACCGATCCCATCCAGTTGATTGCAAATCCGGTCCGTTTTTCAAAAACGCCGGTGACTTACGACCGCGCACCACCAAAATGCGGTGAACATACACAGGAAATACTTAAGGAGTGGCTCGATGACACAGGCGCTTAAAATACCGGACCCTGAAATGCGGCAGAATATTACCGGCATCAGCAGCCTCGATCTGCCGGTGATTGAAGATATTCTGGATAAGGCCCAGTCCTATGCCGATAGCTTCAAAAACAACGCCCCCTTACCGCAAATATTAAAAGGCAAAATCATCCTTGGTCTGTTTCTGGAGAATTCAACACGGACCCGGCTGTCCTTTGAAATCGCGGTCAAGCGGCTGGGCGGTGAATTCGTTTTGATGACGGCAGACGGCTCATCCCTCAAAAAAGGCGAAAGCGATTTTGACACTTGCGTCACGCTGAACGCCTATGCGCCCGATGCGCTGGTCGTCCGCCATACCGATGACGGCTTTGCCAATTTTGCCGCAAGGCATATGTCCTGCCCTGTCCTGAACGCCGGGGACGGTATTGCCGAACATCCGACGCAGGCCCTGCTTGATGCGCTGACCATTCGTCAGCATTTCGGTGATATCAACGGCCTGACTGTGACCATTTGCGGTGATACGCGCCACAGCCGTGTGGCCCATTCAAATGCCCGGCTGTTAACCCTGCTGGGCGCCACGGTGCGCTTTGTCGGCCCCAATGATCTGCTGGATACC
This sequence comes from Pseudomonadota bacterium, assembly GCA_051745265.1. Taxonomy (GTDB): domain Bacteria; phylum Pseudomonadota; class Alphaproteobacteria; order Micavibrionales; family CSBR16-224; genus JBNJDW01. Next base: position 2,271 of record JBNJDW010000109.1, on the reverse strand, counting down.
GAATGTCAGAATGTCGAAACCAATAATGATTTTGATGCGGCGCTTGCCGATAGCGATGTTGTCATGATGCTGCGTATTCAGCGCGAGCGCCTGCCCAACACGCTGAAGATCGATTTTAAAAAATATATCAATCTTTACAGCCTGACCCGCGCGCGGCTTGACCAATGTCCGGCCCATTGCATGGTCATGCATCCGGGCCCGATGAACCGCGGCGTTGAAATCAGTGATGAGGTCGCTGACCTTGCCGACCGGACGCTGATCACCCGTCAGGTCGAAAACGGCGTCTTTACCCGTATGGCCTGTCTGGATCTTGTCCTGCGCTAGCGTTAAAAGGATTGGAGTTTAAGCAAAGCCGGTGCGCCTGTATTTGATTTAATATTGAATTCCGCATCATTCTCGGCCATAGTCGCCCCATCTTTAACAAAATGGTACAGATTTGTGGACAGCTTTCTAACACATTTCGTCGGTGATGCGCCGGCATCTCTCTGGGGCGGGTTACTGATTTTCAGCTATCTTTTCGGGTCTATCCCCTTTGGATTGTTTTTATGCAACTATCTGGGCTTTGGCGATATTCGCCTGCAGGGATCGCGCAATATCGGTGCGACCAATATGCTGCGTATCTGCGGTAAAAAACCCGCGGCCCTGACCCTGTTTCTTGATGGTCTGAAAGGCGCCGTGCCGGTTCTGACCGCCTATATGATCCTGCCCGCATTGGCCGCAGTTTGTGGTTTTATCGCCATTCTGGGCCATATTTTCCCTGTCTGGCTGAAATTCAAAGGCGGCAAAGGCGTGGCCACCGCGCTTGGTGTTTTTCTGGCGCTGGCCTGGCCGATCGGCATTCTGATCTGCGCCTTGTGGGTGTCTTTGGCGGCCGCCTTCCGGTATTCCTCAGCCGCAGCGCTGATTTCTTTTGCCGCCGCGCCCACCCTGTTTCACTTTCTGGCGCCAGAGCATACTTTAGTTGTTTTCTTCATCACTGTTGCCGTCTGGATCCGGCATTATACCAATATCCAGCGCCTAATCGCCGGTACCGAAAGCCGGATCGGCAATAAAAAGGTCGAAGAAGAATGAAACCCGATCAGCCGACAGCATCACAGACCGACCAGCAAACCCGGCTTGACTGGCTGCGATTGATCCGCACTGAAAATATCGGCCCGGTGACCTTTAACAAACTAATCGAATTTTACGGCAGCGCCGGACGCGCCCTTGCCGCCCTGCCCGATATGGCCAAACGCGGCGGCCGGTCCAAACCGCTGATCGCCTATCCGGAAAAAGATGCCCTGGCTGAACTGAAACAGCTCGAAAAACTTAAAGGCGAGCTGATTATAAAATCAGATGCCCGCTACCCCGTCCATCTGGCCGCCTGTGAAGATTCCCCGCCGGTATTATCGGTGCTGGGCGATACCGCTCTGCTGCAAAAACAGGGGCTGGCGATTGTCGGCGCCCGTAACGCCTCCCTGAATGGCCGCAAACTGGCCGAACGTTTCGCCCATGATATCGGGGCTGAGGGCTATCCGATTATCTCAGGTCTTGCCCGCGGCATTGATACCGCCGCCCATAAAGCCGGTCTTGAGCATGGCACAATTGCCGTGATCGCCGGCGGGCTGGATGTTGTCTATCCAAAGGAAAATCAGGACCTGTATGAACAGATCGCCGAATATGGTCTGCTTGTCGCCGAAAGCCCGCTGGGCACCCAGCCGCAAGCCAGACATTTCCCCAAACGCAACCGGATTATTGCCGGATTATCCTATGGCGTGCTGGTTATTGAAGCCGCGCAGAAATCAGGATCACTGATCACCGCCAATATGGCGCTTGATTACGGACGCGAAGTTTATGCCGTCCCCGGATCACCGCTGGATCCCCGCGCCGCCGGTACCAACGCCCTGTTAAAAAATCAGGCCGCGCATCTTGTCACCGGCAGCCGCGATGTTTTAAATGATCTGGGCAGCCAGCGCCTGTTCCCCTTGCGCGAAGGCGGCAATGATACCGGCTGGCAGGGCAGTCCCGTGCCGATTGCCAATGCCGCCGCGCAATGTTCTGATGATCAGCGGGCAGAATGTCGCAGTGCTATTCTGGACTGCCTGTCGTCAACACCGGTCCATTGTGATGAAATTATCCGTGAAATAGACGGCCCGCCGGCGCTGGTGCTGGCTATTTTACTGGAGCTGGAATTGGCCGGACGGGTTGAAAGACATCCCGGAAACCGGATAAATATAATTTTAGGGTGATTTTCGGATCCATTTGTGCCTAAGATTGGTTTAAGGAATAAAT
>JBNJDW010000108.1:0-6459 GCA_051745265.1 Pseudomonadota bacterium | reverse complement strand
CGTTCTATCTTTATTTACGAAATGATGCTTAAAAGCCCCCGCGACATGTAGAACAATCAATCCAATAAGTGTCCAGGCGGTGATGAAATGGATCTGAAAGAACCATCCCGCCAGCCTTTTATCCGCATCAATCAATTGCGGCATGGCAAAGCCGTAAATCGTCGGATCAGGGTTGGAATCGGCTGAGGCCATCAGCCAGCCCGACAAAGGCATCAGAAACAGACAAAGATATAAAAGAAAATGCGTTAAATGCGCAAGTTTGATTTCCCAGGTTTTCATCTGTGCCTTGAGCAAGGCAGGGGATGGATTTATCAGCCGCCAGACCAGCCGCAGGACAACAAGCGCCAGCACCAGCAAGCCGATGGATTTATGCCAGGTATAGATTTTAAATTTAAACGGCGTGGGGTCGAGCCCGTGCATATAGAACCCGACCCCAAGCATGCCGATAATCAACAGGGCAATTGTCCAGTGAAACAGTTTCGCCAGACTGCCATAGTATGTCGACGTATTGCGAAGCCGCACGGTTAGTCAGCCTGTTTTTCCGGTGTTTCTGTGTCGGCCGTGTCAATTGCGACGCCTTCGACTTCAATACGGATTTCAACTTCGTCACCGATCCCGGCACCTGATTCCGACAGTCCGTAGTTCATGCCAAAGTCAGAGCGCTGCAGCGTACCGGTGGCCGAGAAACCGGCGCGGTATTCATCATCACCCCGCGGGCCGGATTTATTATAGGTGACATCCAGTGTCACCGGTTTTGTCACATCCAGCAGGGTCAGATCGCCGGTCAGTTTACCGGTATTGTCGCCGGTTTTTTCAATACTGGTGCTTTTGAAGGTCATATGCGGGTATTTTTCAACATGAAAGAAATCTTCGTTTTTCATGTGGTCATCCCATTTTTTGTCGTCCATATCAATGCTGGCGGTATCAATGGTCACGTCAACATTTGAGGATTCAACATCTTCAGGATCAAAGCTGAACTGCCCGCCAAATTCAAGGAATTCCCCTTGTGAATTTGAAAAGCCAAGATGGCTGACAAAGAAAATTATCTGACTGTGCACCGTATCGAATTCATAGGTTTTCGATTCGGCCATTGCCGGTGTTGCCAGACCTGCGGTCAGGCCAGCGATGGTTAGAAAACGCATCAAAGATTTTGTCATTTTGTAAGTTCCCCTCGGTTTATGAGTAAAATTCTGTTTATCATCGTAGCGGATACGACAGAACTTAAATAGAGCATTTTTTTTAAAAACAGCCCGGATTAAATATTAGGAACTGTAATAACAATCTTTTTTAAGATCAGCATGAGGGCTGAGATATAAGTCAGGCCGCTTCATCCTTATCGGCTTCCTTATCCATCTCCAGAACTTTTTTCTCCAGCCAGTGGATATCATAATCCCCCTCGCGGAACGCCGGTTCATGCAGGATACGGTGATGCAGTGGCAGGGTGGTGTTAATCCCCTCAATCACGCATTCATCCAGTGCGCGGTTTAAACGGCGCAGGCATTCATTGCGTGAAACGCCGCGGATAATCAGCTTGGCAATCAGGCTGTCATAATAGGGCGGGATTGAATAGCCTTCATAAACGGCGCTGTCAAACCGAACGCCGAGCCCGCCGGGCGGGTGGAATTTGGTAATTTTGCCCGGTGAAGGCACAAAGGTCTCCGGATGTTCGGCATTGATCCGGCATTCAAAAGCCCAGCCGCGAATTTTGATATCGTCCTGCTTGAAGGTCAGCGGCGCGCCGGCAGCGACCTGCAGCTGTTCGCGGACCAGATCAACACCGGTGACGATTTCGGTAATCGGATGTTCGACCTGCAGGCGGGTATTCATTTCAAGGAAATAGAAATTACCGTCTTCATAAAGAAACTCAATCGTGCCCACACCGCGATAGCCCATTTTGCGGACCGTATCAGCGGCAAGGTTGCCGATGAAATTGCGTTCTTCTTCACTTAAGGCCGGGGAGGGCGCTTCTTCAAGGACTTTCTGGTGGCTGCGCTGGATAGAACAATCGCGCTCGCCCAGATGGATGGCGTTGCCATGGGTGTCGCCAATAACCTGAACCTCGATATGGCGGGGTTTGGCCAGATATTTTTCGATATACACATCGCCATTGCCAAAAGCCGATTGGGCTTCATTACGGGCCATTTTAAAGGAGGATTCGAATTCTTTTTCGTTCAAGGCGACTTTCATGCCTTTACCGCCGCCACCGGCGACAGCCTTGATCAGAACCGGAAAGCCGATTTTCTTGGCGATGTCCATGCCTTCTTCGATGGTCGGCACAATCCCGTCCGAGCCTTCGATCACCGGCAGGCCAAGCTTTTTGACCGTATCTTTGGCAACCGCCTTGTCACCCATCTGGTCGATATGCTTTGCTGTCGGGCCAATAAAGGTAAAGCCGTGTTCTTCGACCATGCGGGCAAATTCAGCATTTTCCGATAAGAAACCAATGCCGGGATGCACCGCATCAACATTGGTGATGGAGGCCGCAGTCAGGATGGCCGGAATGTTTAAGTAGCTGTCTTTTGACGATGGCGGCCCGATACAGACGCTTTCGTCAGCCAGACGCACCGCCATGGCATTGGCATCAGCGGTGGAGTGTACGACAACGGTCTGGATGTCCATTTCCTTGCAGGCGCGGTGAATCCGCAAGGCAATTTCTCCACGGTTGGCGATCAGAACTTTTTTAAACATGATGTTATCCTGCTCTTATGCGGCTATAGCGTTTTTTGGTAACGGGATATTATTCAACAACGACCAGAACTTCGTCAAATTCGACCGGTTGGGCGTCATCGACAAGAATCTCTTTTACGGTACCTGCTTTTGGCGCTTTGATCGGGTTCATAACCTTCATCGCTTCAATAATCATCAGGGTATCACCGGCAGAGATTTTATCACCGACACTTACATAAGTTGGCGCGCCGGGCTCAGGCTGAAGATACACAGTGCCGACCATCGGTGATTTTACAGCACCGGGATGGGCTTCGCTGCTGACAGCAGTGGTTGCGGCATCGGCGACGACGGCAGGCGCGGCCTGATTGGCGGCGGGTGCAGGCGGCGCAGCAGATACGGCCTGAACCATTTGGGCGCCATTGCGGGAAACCCGAATGCGCAGGTCATCTTCTTCGATTTCGATTTCGCTAAGCTCGGTGTCCTGCACCAGTTCAGCCAGTTTACGAATTTCGTCAAAATCAATGCTCAGTTTTTTGGCCATTACGGTCTCTCCACTCAGGTTTCACTTAATATTTGTTTCATGGCTTGCAGGGCAAGACTATACCCGAAATCTCCAAATCCGCAAAGCACTCCTTTTGCGACGGGGGATATATAGGATATATGCCGGAAGTCTTCCCGGGTAAAGGTATTTGATAAATGTACTTCGATGACCGGTAGACCAGCGGCTTTCAAGGCATCATGGAGGGCAACAGATGTGTGGGTATAGGCGGCGGCATTGATGATAATGCCTTGTTTTTTGCCCCGGGCCTGTTGAATCCAGCCGACCAGTTCACCTTCGTGATTTGACTGGCGGCAGTCGACGGACAGGTCAAGATCTGCCGCGGTTTTTTCGCACAGGGCATTGATATCATCCAGCGTCGTCGTGCCGTAGATTTCAGGCTCGCGCTGACCCAGCATATTCAGATTCGGGCCGTTTAATATCAGGATTTTATCGTTCAACACAAATATCTTTGCCTATTAAAACATCTTCCCGTGTTTAACGCACTGAAGACCAAATGTCCAGAAAATCAGTAATCGACCTTAACAAAATAAAGCCCGTGGGCGGGGGCAGTCATATCGGCTTTGGTCCGGTCGCGGGCGTCGAGGATGGTTTTGATATCATCAGGGGACAGCCGCCCTTCGCCAACGGCTTTTAAGCTGCCGGCAAAATTGCGGATCTGGTGATGCAGAAAGGATTTGGCTGCAACATCTATGCAGATCTGCCGTCCGGGGCGCAGCGGATCGGTAAATGCGCTGATGGTCATGTCATCAATAGTGCGCTGCGGTTTGTCGGATTGACACTGGGCGGCGCGGAAACTGGAAAAATCATGATGGCCCAGCAAATGCTGTGCTCCGGCACGCATGGCATCAATATCAAGATCATGGCGGACATGCCAGCTGCGCATGGCGTCCAGTTTGGGCGGCGCCTGATGATTACAGGTGATCCGATAACGGTAATAGCGCATTTTGGCATCAAAACGGGCATGAAAACTGCTATCAACCGCTTCGGCTTTTAAAATGGCAATCGGCGCGCGCCCTATATGGTGATTGGTGGCCTTGACCATTTCGCGCGCGGTCAGCGGTTTTTCGACATCAATATGGGCGACCTGCCCCACGGCATGAACCCCGGAATCGGTGCGACCGGCGACAATCAGGCAGGGCTCGCGCAGTTCGGTGAATTTGATCAGCGCCTCCTCAATAGTTTGCTGGACCGAGGGGCCGTGATCCTGTTTCTGCCAGCCCATATAAGGCGTGCCGTCATATTCTATGGTCAGTTTCCAGCGTTGCATGATCAGTCCAACCTGTCTCCGACACCCCATTTTGAACCGTTTATAAAGGAACGGCCCGCCATGGCTTTGCGGTTCTGCGGCTGGACAGAGGTCAATGTCAGCGCGCCGGAACCGCAGGAAACAGTCATGTTTTTATCCAGAATTTCACCCGGCGCGCCGCTGCCGTCAGTGATTGTGGCGCTGTGAACTTTTAAACGTTCCGTGCCCGCCATACACCAGACCCCGGGCCACGGGGTCAGGGCGCGAAGCTGACGTTCAACCTGTTCTGCCGATTGCGTCCAGTCAATGCGGCCATCCTCGCGGCTGAGCATTTTGGCATAGGTCATGCCGGTTTCGTTTTGCGGTTTTAGTGTCGGCGGGCTGCCTTTGGCAATGTCATTGACAACATCCGTAACCATACGCGCGCCCATATCGGCCAGTGTGTCATGCAGGCTTTGCGCGGTGGTGGTGCCGGTGATCGGCGTGGTTTCTTCCCGTAGGATATCGCCGGTATCAAGGCCGACATCCATCTGCATAATATCAATGCCGGTTTCGGTGTCACCGGCCAGGATCGCCCGCTGGATCGGCGCCGCCCCGCGCCAGCGCGGTAAAAGCGAGCCATGGATGTTCAGACAGCCATGACGCGGCGCATCCAGAATGGCTTTGGGCAGGATCAGCCCATAGGCAGCAACAATGGCAAGATCAAGGTCCAGCGCGGCGAATTCGGCTTGTGCCTCGGCATTTTTCAAGGATTTGGGATGACGAACCGCTATCCCGCGGCTTTCGGCATAGCGGTGAACGGCGGATTTGGCCAGCTTATTGCCCCGACCCGCCGGGCGGGGTGGCTGGGTATAGACGCAAACCAGATCATGGCCACTGTCCGCCAGCGCCGCCAGCGCCGGCACCGCAAAATCAGGCGTGCCCATAAAACAAAGACGTAATTTTTTCATAGAAAGTATTTAGCAGTTTTCGGCGCAGAAAAACAAGCCCCGCGTGAGGGGAAAACGGAATCATTCTGCATTATTCAGGGATGTGGCCCCATTGCTATCTTATCAAAGACGGGGTAATTTTGATCTGTTCAAAGATCATGCAGGCTTTAAGGAGCAAAATATGCTGACACAGCTGGCCATCGGTGCCGTTATGATCGCAGTAACCGTTTTTATAGAGGCTTTTGCGCTTGATGCTATTATCGATAAAGTCAGGGAGAAAGAGAAAAGTCAGATATTGAAGCGTTTCGGCGCCTTAAGAAAAGAGGTTCTGCTGTCGCTTGTTGTTCTAAGTGTGTTTTGCGTACTGATCTTTGCCATGTGGCTTTGGGCCGGACTTTATTATGTGTTGCAGATTTTTCCTGATTTTGAAACAGTTTTGTATTTCTCAATGGCGACCTTTTCGACGGTCGGGTATGGCGATGTTGTCATCGGCCCTGATTGGCGGCTGCTGGGCGGCATTGAATCGGCCAACGGTTTTTTACTGTTTGGCTGGAACACAGCTTTCATCTTTGAAGTCACGACGATTCTTTATCGTAAGGAAACGGGATTGGCACAGAAATAAAATCCGTCATCCTGAGTAAGATCATGATTCAAAGCGCGGTGATATTCTTTTTCGCCTTTTTCATTTTCTTGATGATCATATTGCGTTTGAGGGTCGACAGATAGTCGATGAACAAGACACCATCCAGATGATCAATTTCATGCTGCAGGCAGGTGGCCAGTAAGCCGTCGGCTTCTATTTCCTGTTCTTTGCCGTCATAATCAAGATATTTGACGCGGATGATTTTCGGGCGTTCAATTTCGGCATAATGGCCCGGAATGGACAGGCAGCCTTCATTATATATATTGGGATCATCCGAAGACCAGAGGATTTCAGGATTGGCAAAGACCTGTGGATGGCCTTTTCCTGTTTCCTCATCCTGTTCGACATCTAAAACCAAAAGCCGCTTTGACAGGGCAATCTGCGGCGCGGCCAGGCCAATGCCCTGACCGTC
>JBNJDW010000107.1:0-6506 GCA_051745265.1 Pseudomonadota bacterium | reverse complement strand
TGGAACAGGCATAATACAGTAGCTCCATACGTAACCGGAAAGACAAACGACCATGACAAAAAACACTCTGGCAGATCACATGCCTGATATCGAAATTTCGGCTCAACAGGTTTTCGGCCTTGAAACAGATATAAAAGTGCCAGCTTTTTCACAGAAGGAAGAGCATGTACCGGATATCGATGACAGTTACATTTTCGATCCCGACACCACACGCGCTATTCTGGCCGGTTTTGCGCATAACCGCCGGGTCATGGTGCAGGGCTACCACGGGACCGGTAAATCGACCCATATTGAACAGATTGCAGCGCGGCTGAACTGGCCCTGCATCCGGATTAATCTGGACAGCCATGTCAGCCGTATTGATTTGCTGGGCAAGGATGCGATTGTCCTTGAAGATGGTCAGCAGGTTACCAAATTTCAGGAAGGCATGCTGCCTTGGGCGCTCCAGAATCCGGTGGCGCTGGTTTTTGATGAATATGATGCCGGGCGCCCGGATGTCATGTTTGTTATTCAGCGTATTCTAGAAAGCACAGGCAAGCTGACCCTGCTGGATCAAAACAAAGTCATCACCCCGCATCCGGCATTCCGCATTTTTTCGACCACCAATACCATCGGGCTTGGTGATACAACGGGGCTGTATCATGGCACCCAACAAATCAATCAGGGCCAGATGGACCGCTGGCATATTGTTGCCACATTGAACTATCTTGCTGAGGACCGTGAGGTTGCCATTGTCTCCGGCAAGGCCCCGGCCACCTTCCAGAATGACGAGGGTCGTGTCGCGATTGAAAACATGGTCAGACTGGCCAATCTGACCCGGCAGGGCTTTATCAACGGCGATCTGTCCACTGTTATGTCGCCGCGCACGGTCATCAACTGGGTTGAAAACACCGATATTATCGGCGATCAGGATCAGGCGTTCCGGCTGACATTTCTGAACAAATGTGATGAGCTTGAGCGTCCGACGGTTAATGAATATTACCAGCGTTGCTTTGGCCGGGACGTCTTGTTAAAGCCTGCCAATCTGGTATAGCCCCGGGCCTGACTAGGTGCCGAAATTCTGCATATCATACAGGGCTTTATATTTACCGTTTTCTTTTTTAACCAGATCTCTGTGATGACCCTGTTCAATAATCTGCCCCTGCTCAAAGACCAGAATCCGGTCAACAGCCTTAATCGTTGACAGGCGGTGGGCAATCATAATGGTGGTCCGACCTTTGGTCAGGTTTTCAATCGCATCCTGAATCAGGGATTCCGAAATGGAATCGAGGCTGGATGTCGCTTCATCCAGAATCAAAATCGGCTTGTTACTCAGAATGGCCCGGGCAATGGCGACCCGTTGCCGCTCCCCACCTGACAGTTTAATCCCGCGTTCTCCGACCATGGTTTCATAGCCCTCAGGCATCCGGTCAATGAACTCATCCGCATGGGCTTTGCGCGCGGCCTCCATAACCTCTTCACGGCTGGCTTCGGGATTGCCATAGGCGATATTCTCGATCAGCGAACGGTGAAACAGCATGGGATCCTGCGGCACCATTGAAATCGATTGGCGCAACGTTTCAAGCGTGACATCTGCTATATCCTGACCATCAATACGGATATGACCCCGATCAAGGTTATAAAGCCTTTGGATCAGCTTGACGAAAGTGGATTTACCGCTGCCGGAATGGCCGACCAGTCCAACCCGCTCCCCCGGCTTGATGGTCAGGTCAAAGCCGTCATATGTGGGCTCATTCTGATTTTCATAGGTAAAACTGACATCCTCAAACTGAATTTCACCGGCTGTGACTTTTAACGGTTTGGCTTCGGGTTTATCGGCGATGCTCAGATGTGTTTTATCAAACAGCACGATATCCTCCATATCATTCAAGGATCGCTGCAGATGGCGGATATGATCGCCGATATTTCGGACATAGCCCATAACGACAAAACCGGTTGTCATGGTATAACTGACATCCCCGGGGCTGAACTTTCCGATCGCCCATTGCCAGACGGCCAGGCCGATCAACAGAATCAGCATGGCATAGAGCATCATGCTCTGGATAAAATCAACATCAACAAAGCTCTTTAGAGACTTCCAGGTTTTCCTCTGCCAAATCCGGTTTTGATTGGCCAGATATTCATCTTCCCGCTTTTCAGAGCCAAAGGTCTTAACCACCGCATTGCAGGTAATACTGTCGGCCAGTGTACCGCCCAGCTTGGAATCACACTGCACCCAATCCCGGTTTAAGGGCGAGACATATTTGATCGCAAGACAGATACTAATGGATATATATATACAAAGCCCGGCCAGAAAGCTCAGGCCAACAATGGGTTCATGGATGATCTGCCCGATGGTCAGCCCGGCCAGTACCACGCTGATCGGCCCCAGATGCACAAATACAATACTCTGGAACTGTTCAAAGCCCCATTTCCCACGGGTTATCTTCCGTACCGTTGTGCCGGCAAAACTGTTTGCATGCCAGTCGGTGCTGAAACGCTGAACTTTATGATGCGCATCATTAACAATCATCGGTAAAATACGCGATGTCATGCCAATCCAGAAATATGTACTGCTGATACGGGCCAGATGGTGAAGAATAGCCATGGAGCCCAAACCAAACAATGCCATAAAGGCAGGTTTCATATAAGCTGCGCGATCCTCAACCCCCTCAGCAAGGGCATCAATCAGATGACCTGAAAAAATCGGATAAATAACGTCAGCCACAACAGCAATCAGCATCAAGCCCATGGCAAAGGCAAAAGAGGGCTTTTGGCGGCACCAGTATTTTGCGCCAAAGCGCCAGACATCACCCATGGTGACGCTTGGTTTATTCTCCCCTTCATGCTTTGCTGTATCCGACATTCACGTCACCATTGATATATCAACATCTCAGCATGGATTATCAGTTCTGATAAAGCCGCTGACTTTCTTATTTTTTAGTAAGTCTCGTGCCTTATTAAGACGTTAGACGGCAAAAGGCGCAAGCTGTTTTTTACCTGTCAGTTCCATAAAATCTTTGATTTCCAAAAGCTCCTGCAGGATTTTTGCTCGTTTTTCATCATCGACCTGATCACTGCCCCATTGTTCAGCCTGATACAGCTCATCAATCTGGGCCGCCTCAAACGCGGCTTTGGGCTCACAATGCCCTTCAATCAAAGCCAGTGTAATGACAAACGACCCCAGCGGTCCGATTGCGGACTGGAAAGCTGTAAAACGGTAAGGGTCCATCGCCTTTAATGTCTTAAAGGCCCAGTTTTTTATGGCTTCATCCTGCTCAACAAATTGAATGCCTGTCGATGTTTTTAAGCTTAAACCGCTTTTGTTTTCAAACCAATCCTGTAAGGGCTGCCAGACGGCCCGCTGTCGGGCGACCAGATCTTCCGGTGCCTCGGCATAATAGCAGATCAGGTCACTTTCGATAAAATTCAGCGCCTCTTCCATCAGGCGATGGCGGCTGTCTTCATTTTCAACCAGATCTATTCTGGTGTTCAACAGCCGGGTCATAGGCATGGTTTTGGGATCAATTGCGTCTTGCTGCGCCCGCCATTCCGCACAGACGGCCTCGGCCAGATCTTTGTGAAAAGTCATGACAATATTGCGTCCCGGCGTCTTAACCGTGGTATCATCAAGCTCCAGAACGCAGGCGCCATCAGGGGAAACCGTATATGTAGCAGACTCATAGAAACGTTTCATTTTTTATTCTTCTTCCAGTATTGTTCGTGCATCTTCAAAACATTTTTCGTCTTCAGGCGCGGTGCCCAGCGTCGAGAAAGTAAACAAGAAAGCCGCCGGGTTTATGGCCGTGGCCACAAGACCGCCCAGCTTTCTTAAAACGCCCATTTCACTTACCGACACAGCCGGATCCGTAATATTGCCCGTCACCGTAATCGGCGTTGCCAGGTTAACCAGGCTGGGATCCCGTGGTTTGGGAGTGAATTCAAAATCAAGCGTTCCACTGGTAAGATTCACCCGGCCCTGCCCGACAATAACCGCGACATCTGTATTAATAACGATTGCATCTGTATGTGCAATACCGTTTTGGATTTTAAAAGGTGCGGAAATACAATCAATTTCTGTTTTCTGATGATCTCCGGGCAATAAATTCAACAGAACATCCCCGGCCCAGCGATTCACCTGATTACCGGCAAGCGCGCCGCCATAACTGCGCAGGATCACTTCGCCTTCCAGTGTATTGACAAAGTCAGGCCCCAATTGCCCGTTCAAATATGCCGACGCATTAATATCAAAATTAAAACTGGACACGAACTGGCTGACATCAACCTGTTCCAGATTGCCATCAAATGACAGACTGCTCCCATCAATCTGAATATCTCCGGACAGATCCCCGTCATAGAACCGCGCGGACAAAGGCGATGTGGTTTTGCTCACATCCCCGATACGTAACGGCAAATCAACCTGATGCAGCGCTACGGAATCCATTTCAATGCGTTCTGCTGTAAAGGCAACGTCAAAATTTTTGTTCGATTTCATCGCAGAACGAAGCTTTAACAGATTATCCAGAGACATCTTAACCGCTTTGCCGGTAACGCGCACCGGTTCACCATAGGTGACCGTATCAATCTTTAAGGCTGGGGCAAGGCCGGACCAAGACAGATTACTGTCACCTGCAAATGCCATCTGAACATCATACGTCTTCTGTATCCAGCTTTCCGCACGATCGTAATGATTTTCAACATTCACGGTCAAAACAAAGACATAGCCGGCTATCAGCAGAACACCGAAAAACAAGACAACAGCCGCTATGATTTTAATCAGCACACGCATAAAAGAGTCCTTTGAGTCTTATTCTTCGTCCGGCAGCGTATTTCCAAGCTGCGGGTTAAATTCAAAGTACTTAAATGTGTCTTCCATATGCGGCGGCAAGGGGGCCGTTACATCCAGAACACCACGACCCGACGGATGCGGCATGATAAGGCGTCGGGCGTGAAGATGAAGCTTATTCGCATGTTTCAGATCATCCAGCTCGACCGGTACTTCGAGATCCTGACCGTATTTACTGTCCCCGACGATCGGGCTGTCCATCATTTCGGCATGGACGCGCAGTTGATGCTTGCGCCCTGTTTCCGGCTTAAAACATAGCCAGGCAGCCTTGCGATGAGCCTTTTCAAGGATCCAATACTCACTGCGGGAGAATTTACCATCGACATCATCGATCATAACGCGCTCACCGCCATAGGATTGACCCTTGGCAATATTGGCTTCGATAAGGCCTTCATTCATTTGCGGGGTCGGCGCGACAACAGCCCAGTAATATTTGTGTGCCTGCCGGGTTTTAAAGGTTTCCCCCAGAACCCGGGCGATTTTCCGTGTTTTGGCAATTAAAAGAACACCGGTCGTATCTTTGTCGAGACGGTGGACAAGACGCGGTTTAACCTTATCCGTTTCCAGATGGGCGATCAGCCCGTCGATATGTTCTTTAACCTTTGAACCGCCTTGTGATGCCATGCCGTAAGGTTTATTGATCACCAGAACACTGTCATCTTCATAGATCGTCAGATCCTTGATCAGATTCACAGCCTCCTGTTTATCCTCAACCGAAACCTTTTTTTCCTGCTTGAATGTCTGATAAGCTTCCCAGGATACCGGCGGGATACGTATTTCCTGCCCGGCCAGAACACGGCTGTCAGGTTTAACACGCTTACCGTCAAGCCGAACCTGACCAGTACGCATCCATTTATAGATCTCGCCCTTACTCAGCCCCGGAAAACGGCGCATCAACCATTTATCGAGTCTGGTTTTGTCGTCTTCATCTGTAATGATGGTGTTCTGAACTCCTGTACTGCCGCCGCTCATACACTGCCTCCGATCCGGGTCATCATAAGGCCCAGCATCAACATGGCGATTGAAACAATAACAGATGCCGCAATATAGGCCGAGGCCTGCAATACCTCGCCACGCTCAAACAAGGTCACGGTATTCAGTGAAAACGTTGAAAAGGTCGTAAACGCCCCTAAAAATCCGGTGATAAAAAACATTTTAAACTGTTCGGACAACACGATGTAATGCGCGCCAATGCCAATGACAAGGCCGAGCACAAAAGACCCCAGCACATTCACCGCCAGCGTGCCATAGGGGAAATCCGGACCCAAAAGCCGGGTAAAGAAACCGGTAACGCCGTAACGGCCTGCCGCACCCAATGCACCGCCAAGCGCTATAAATAGAATATCTGTCATAGGTCGCATATTCATATTTTAGGCTGCGAAAAGCAAGAAAAACCTTTATGCTTGATCTTAAAAGAGGAGCTATAAGAATTATGAGTTGCCACAAGGCTATACAGGCCGACACCGGAACATCCCCTGATTTAAAAACCGTATTGGTCGCCGCTGTTATCCTGGTTGACCGGGACGGGCGTATTTTACTGGCCCAAAGGCCGGAAGGAAAACCTCTGGCCGGGTTGTGGGAGTTCCCCGGCGGCAAGGTTGAATCCGGCGAAACGCCTGAACGGGCGCTGATCCGCGAGCTTGCCGAAGAGCTGGATATTAAAACCGCGCCATCCTGCCTT
>JBNJDW010000106.1:0-6520 GCA_051745265.1 Pseudomonadota bacterium | reverse complement strand
TTGTTACTTTGGGTGATCGTCGCAAAGCGTGGATTGGTTTCAATGCGCTCCAGCCGGAAACTGACCGGTGACAAAGGATCAAAGGCCGAAGACAGATCATTGAGCACGACATGAACCATACGTTCAATCAGCTTGGTTTCGATTGTTGTATAGGGCCGTCCTTCAACCCGCATGGCCGAGGTGCCGCGCCGGCCGCCCAGCAGGACATCGACGACGGCATAGATCAAGGCACTGTCAATGACCATCAACCCGTAATCATCCCATTCATCGGCCTTGAAAACGCCCAGCATCGCCGGCAGCGGTATTGAATTGAGATAATCACCGAAACGGACACTGGAAATATGATCCAGACTGATTTCAACATTGTCCGATGTCAGATTCCGAAGGCTGGTCGACATCAGCCGGACCAGACGGTCAAAGACAATATCGAGCATCGGCAGACGCTCGTAATTGACCAGCGCGGAGTTAATCAGCTCCATCATGCCGCTGGCTTCACCTTCGGCATCATCGTCACCAAAGCCGAGCAGGCTGTCAATTTCATCCTGATCGAGTATCCGGCCTTCTTCATCGCCGGATTCGCCTTCGGTTTTTTGCTCTTCACCGGACATATCATCCCATTCAGACAGCATTTTTGCTTCTTCGTCGGAGATATCTTCTTTTGTTTCGTTATCTGCCATATTAATTATAAGTCTAGCGTAATACCTTTAAAATTTTACTGCACCAGCATTTCCTGGAACAATACATCGCGGACTTCAACTTCCGGGGCCGCTGCATTTACCCGTTCTAACAATTCCAGCCGCAATCGGTAAATACCGGCCGAGCCTTGTAAATCCTCCATACGCAATTCGCGTAAATAAGTCTGAAAATGGTCGGTAATCCGCGGCACGTACTGCTCGATCTTGGTCAGATTTTCCTGATCGGGCACTTCCAGTTTTATCACCAGAAACAGGAATTTCTGCCGGCTGCCTTCTGTATTCAGATTGACCCTGATATCGGGCAAATCATAATAAACCCCTGGTGACAGGCCTTCTTTACCGGCCGCAGCTTCGATCTCTTCCTTACATTCTTCGTAATCGGGGTGATCTTCGCCTTCAACTTCTTCACAATTGACCTCGATCCCCAGAACGGAATCAAGATAGCCCATAACATAGGCTGTCCCCACACCACCGCCAATAATCAGCAATGGTAAAATTACAAAGATGATAATTTTCTTAAAGCCGAAACCACCGCTTTCTTCTTCGGCCTCTTCACCGGAAATATCATCCGTGGTTTCTTCGTTTTTCTCAATTTCTTCTTCAGCCATTACGCTACAGCCCCTTGCTGCTCAAATATCTGTTGTAGTAATTATGTAATGCACAGAACGTGCCATGGAACCCCTGTTGGATATTTTATCAGAAATTCTAATGCTTTGCCTGTTTTTTTTATCTCAATTTAATGAAAACTGGCCAAAACTGATTTTTTTACCCCTTTCTGGGCAGATTCTCAGCGTCTGACATGGCGCGCCATAAACATTTTTAAAAAATAATTGCTTAGTAACCACCTGATAATAATACGTTTTTATAAACTGGCACAGCTGATGCATATGATAACAGCGGGTGAAAGGTGCTCCGGCACCAAAAAGGTAAAAATAAAGGTTAGGGTAGTTCAAATGGAAAACGTAGGTTACGTCAGTTTATCTCATCAAATGGCATTGCGCGAGCAGATGACCCTGTCCGCAAACAATGTCGCCAACATGTCGACCCCCGGTTATAAAGGTCAGGACACTTTGTTTCATGAACACCTGATCAAAGGCAAGACCGCTGAAGATGACCTGTCACAGGTCGTTGACAGCGAAGGGTTTCGCCGCATGGACCAGGGGCCGTTAAAACAGACCCATAATCCATTGGATCTGGCGATTACCGGCGACGGTTATTTTACCGTCGAAACACCGGAAGGCCCCCGTTATACAAGGGCCGGTAATTTTGCATTGAATAACGAAGGTCAGATTGTGACCGCCCAGGGCCATCCGGTTCTGGATGAGGCCGGCGCACCTATTCAGATCCCCGAAGGTGAAAATCAGATTACAGTGACCAGCAAAGGCGGCGTTTCAACCGAAGAAGGTGAAGTCGCCACACTGAAACTGGTCAATTTTGATAACCCTCAGGCTTTGAAACAGATCGGTGATGGTCTGTATATCGCTGAAGATATGGAAGAAGTCGCAGCGCCGGAGGCATCGGTTCTGCAAGGCGCAATCGAAGGATCAAACGTCCAGCCGGTTTTGGAAATGACCAAAATGCTGGAAATTCTGCGGACCTATCAGTCCGTACAGAAAATGGTGCAAACGGATCATGACCGGATACGGTCAACCATCCGTAAATTGGCAGAAACACAATAATTGGTAACACAATAATTGTTACGTAAGTAAAAGGAGAAAAACATGTCTTTAACTTTGGATATCGGCGCTACCGGCATGCTGGCTCAACAGCTTAATGTTGATGTCATCGCCAACAACATCGCCAACATGACAACCACCGGCTATAAACGCCAGCGGGCAGAATTTCAGGATCTGTTATACCAGACAAAACTGCGGCCGGGGTCTTCCTCGTCAGAAGAAGGCAACACCGTACCGGCAGGTATTCAGCAAGGGCTGGGTGTTAAGGCCGGGTCCGTATACCGGATCAATGAACAGGGGTCCATGCAGATGACAGATAACCCCTTGGATCTGGCGATTACCGGCCAAGGGTATTTCCAGATCACCATGCCAAACGGTGACACCGGTTACACCCGTGACGGGTCTTTCCAGATGAATGAAGATGGTGAACTGGTCACTTCTGAAGGCTATCTTCTGGAACCGGGTATTGTTATCCCTGAAGATGCCATTGATACCACCATAAACGCCTCCGGTGAGGTTCTGGTCAAACTGGACGGTCAGACGGATCTTGCCAATGTCGGCCAGATAGAGACAGCCATTTTTGCCAATGTTGCCGGTCTTGACGCTATTGGTGATAACGTCTTTCTGGAAACAACCGCATCAGGCGCGGCGACCACCGGATCACCGGCATCAGAAGGATATGGATCTATTCAGCAGGGCGCGCTTGAATCATCGAATGTCGATGTTGTTCAGGAAATCACCAGTATGATTGCCGCCCAGCGGGCTTATGAAATGAATTCAAAGGTTATTAAGACCGGCGATGAAATGATGAGTACGACAACTCAGCTCCGTTAATTATAAAAATCGATAGGCATAGGTTCGATTTTAAATAAAGCGTAGGAGATTAGAAATGTTAGACAATACACAAAAACCCACAACAAGCCTGAAAGGCATCGGTTACACAATCGCCCTTGCGATGATCTGCATGGGTATCAGTTTCACGCTGCTTATTCTGGACAGCGCAACGGCCAAAGCCGAGAGCCCTGTCAGTCTTCAGACCGAAACCTATCTTAGTGATAAGGTCATAACGGTAGGAGATGTTTTCAAAAATGCAGGGCCGCATACCAACCATGTGCTGGCACCGGCCCCCGAAGTCGGCGAAACCATGGTTCTGGGCCTTTATGACTTACAGCGTATTGCCCAGGCTTTTGACCTTGACTGGACACCGGACAGCCGCCATCAGGAGGTCGTGTTACAGCGCGCCGTCAGTGAAGTCGAAAAATCCGAGGTTGCCCTGTTAATTGAAGAAGCCCTGAAAAACAAAACCGGCACGGAAAATATTGAAATTGATCTTGAAACCGTATTGCCGCGCCTGACCGTTAATGGTCTTGAAAAGCCGGTTTTAAGCGCAGAAGCTGTAAAATTCAATGCCGCGGATGAAACTTTTGAGGTAACGGTCCATATCAATGGTACAGAGGATTCAACAGAATCTATTACCGTCAAAGGCCGGGTCCATCGCTTGATTGATATCCCGGTCTTAAATGAGAACCTGCGCAAAGGTGACATTATCCGCGAACATCATATCGAATACAGCAAAATGCGTGCGGCAGAACTTGCCCAATCCTATGTGCTGGACAGCAAGGATGCGGTCGGCATGACACCGCGGCGCTCAATCATTTCCGACCGGCCAATCCGGATCAATGATCTTGAAAAACCCCGTCTGGTCAATAAAGGTGATATGATCACCATGATTTTGAAAAACGGTGCCTTAAGTCTGACCGCCAAAGGCAAGGCCATGGATTCCGGTGCCAGAGGTGAGGTCATCCGCGTGATGAACACAACATCGCGCCGGATTATCGAGGCCAAGATCAAAAGCCCGCAACAAGTGACCATCGCAACCAACTAAACCGGTTTTATGCGTACAGGTCCGACGATAATATGTAAGGAGAGCAAAATGACAACCCAATCAAAAAAACATGCACCGCGCGGCTTCAAGCTGGCCTCGCTGGCCGCCATGGCCCTGATGCTCAGCGCGTGTGGCACCGCCGACCGCATTGCCAATATCGGCAAGGAGCCTGAAATGTCCAAAATCGAAAACCCGCAGGAGGCGGCGGATTACAGACCTGTAAGCCTGCCAATGCCGACAGCCAATACTAAGCCCAATGAAGCCAATTCACTCTGGCAGGCTGATCGCCAGACCTTTTTCAAAGACCAGCGTGCTTCGAATATTGGTGATATCCTGACCGTAATGATTGATATTCAGGATGAGGCCGAGCTGGAAAACGCCTCCGAACGTTCACGCAGCGGCTCTGAAGATGTCGATATGCCGAATATGATGGGGATTGAAGACCAGTTGACCAAGGTTCTGCCCGAAGAACTAAGCCCGGAAGATCTGGTGAATATGGGCTCTACCAGTTCTTCCAATGGTAGCGGTTCCATCGGGCGTGAAGAGGAAATCACCCTGAAACTGGCTGCCATGGTTACCGAGGTCCTGCCCAATGGCAACATGGTTATCTATGGCCGTCAGGAAGTCCGGGTCAATTATGAACTGCGCGAAATTAAAATCGCCGGCGTTATCCGCCCCGAAGATATCCAGAGCGATAACACAATTTCCCATGAAAAAATTGCCGAGGCACGAATTGCCTATGGCGGACGCGGCCATATCAGCGAGGTGCAAAAGCCGCGCTATGGACAGGAATTCTTTGATATCGTCTTCCCGTTCTAAGAGTATCACCCCTTACCACCCACCTAACCTACCCCAATGGCCGGTTGTCAGGTTCACCCCCTGCAACCGGTCTTTTTTTTTGCTGTGATTAAGGCTACACTTCACACTGAGACAAAAAAGGAACATCACATGACCGATGCGCAACCGTATAACTGGGAAAATTTTTACCCCGAAGGCCTGTCCTGGCGTGTTGATCTGCCGGTCAAAACGCTGTCTGAATTTTTCGATGAACAGACAGATCGTTACGGCAACCGACCTTTTTTGAACTTCCTTGGCAAGGAATGGAGCTATGCCGAAAGCCGGGCCATCACCGATAAAATTGCCGACGGGCTACAGAAAATGGGCGTCCAGAAAGGCTGCAAGGTTGGTTTGTTCCTGCCCAACACCCCCTATGCCGTCTGGTTTTATTACGGCATCATCAAGGCCGGCGGCACGGTGGTCAATTATAACCCGCTGTATACCGCCAAAGAACTGATCCATCAGGTTGAAGACAGCGAAACCGATTTTATGGTCACGGTTAATCTGAAGCAATTGACGGGTAAACTTGATCAGGTTTTGGAACAGTCCCGATTGCAGAAAATGATTGTCTGTCCTTTCGGCGATATTCTGCCTGTTCCGGTGAAATGGCTTTTTCCCATCGTCAAATTCCGTGATATTGCCCGTGTTAAGGCCGATGAGACCCATGTGCTGTATGATAACCTGGTTAAAACCAATGGTCACTATACCGCCGTGCTGGCCAACGCCACCGAAGATACCGCTGTGCTGCAATATACCGGCGGTACGACCGGTACACCCAAAGGCGCCATGCTGACCCATCAGAATATCTATGCCAATGCGGCGCAGGTCGGATTGTGGATGTCGCCCCTGCTTGAAGAGAACCGCCAGCTTTCAATGGTCGGGGTCCTGCCCTTTTTCCATGTCTTTGCCATGACGGCCGTGATGAATATGTCGCTGTATCACGGCATGCGGATTTTATTACAGCCAAAATTTGAATTAAAAAAGGTCTTAAAACTGGTCGACCGTGAAAAACCGGATCTGTTTGCCGGGGTGCCGGCCATCTATAACGCCATCGCAAAATATCCCAAGATCAACCGCTATGATTTTTCATCGGTCAAGTTCTGCATTTCCGGCGGCGCGCCGCTGCCTGCGGAAGTCAAAAAACGCTTTGAAGACATGACCAAATGCCCCAATCTTGCCGAAGGTTACGGATTAACCGAAGCCTCCCCGGTGACCAATTGCAATCCGGTCCGCGGCAAGGTCAAAACCGGCACCATCGGCCTGCCGCTGCCTGATACCATCATCGAAATCATAGATCAGGAGGATGGTGAGACCGTTCTGCCCGGCGGCGAGAAAGGCGAAGTCTGCATCATCGGCCCGCAGGTCATGAAAGGCTATTACAACAAGCCCGATGAAACCGCCGAAGTCTTTCGCAATGGTCGCCTGCA
>JBNJDW010000105.1:0-6538 GCA_051745265.1 Pseudomonadota bacterium | reverse complement strand
CGGATTCTGGTCATCAAGGATATTCCCAAAACCGATACAAAGCAGGTGGCGGCCGCCTATCGGGCGCTGAATTTTGCCGCGGGCGGCGGCACGCTGAACCTGTTTACCGCCATTCAACGTCAAAGACAGGTCTATGAGCAGATCGGCCATGATCTGGAAGGGGCGGGGTTCTCGCTCTATGCCCAGCATCTGGACGGGCTGAATGTCTCAACCCTGATTGATATGTTCCGGGACGAGGAAGACGCTATCCTGTTTGGCACTGATGCGACGCGGGATGGTATGGATGTGCCGGGCAGATCGCTGCGGATGATTGTCTTTGACCGTGTGCCCTGGCCGCGGCCCCATATCCTGCACAAGGCCCGCCGCAGCCATTTTGGCAAAGGCTATGATGATCTGCTGACCCGCGCCCGGTTGAAACAGGCCTATGGCCGGTTGATCCGCAGCTCCGAGGATCGCGGTATTTTCATTATGCTCGACCCCATGCTGCCGACCCGGCTGTGCAGCGCCTTTCCCGAAGGCGTCGAAATCGAACGCATCGGTCTTGCTGAAGCTGTTGAAATCGTCAAAGCGTTTTATTGATTTATTAAGGTCTTAACGGTTAAATAGGGTGATCGTTTTAGTTGCGCGGGGGAATAGTCGATGAGAAGAATACATAAGCCGGATTTGACAACGCTGATTAAAATAAGCTGGTCATTAATGTGGCGGAGTTTTCTTTGGCAGTGGCTCGCGGTTTTTGGGATTATGTTTATCTGCGCCATTCTGTTTTTTCCCTTGTTTTTATTGACTCCTGAGGGCCCCGTTCATCCGGTTTTGGGCGTTTTCTTGGTCTTGTTTTTCCTCTTATTCTTTTTTCTCATGCTTGCGTCCTTTGCCTGGGCGTTTGCCATGGCTTTCAAGCAAGTCCTTCGTAAAAAATTCAATCATCCGCAATTGGGATTAATTCGTCAATTGGAGGATCCCGCGCGTGAAGAGTTAACCGCAGCTGATCTTGAGCCAGAACCCGTCAAAATGGTTCTGTTTAAGGTGTGGTGGGCATTGGCCTGGCGGTCTTTCCTGTGCTGGATCGTGGCAGAGTTTCTTTTATATCATATTGTGAGTATGTTCTTGATCCTGACGACCCGCTTTTACGGAGATGCGGGCATAAACCGTGAAGAATTTTATATGTTTGAAACGATTATGGGCATTCTGCTGTCGCTTTTGATTTATGCGCTGGTGCTTAAATATGTGCTGGGCAAAGACTTTAACGGCTTGAAATTGGAAACCATAGATGATGTGCCGGATAATAACTATGTTGTGCCGGCTGATACTGTTGTCGAGATAGAAGATTGAACCGCCATGTGCCATAGACAGTATAACGGCGCTTGACATGTTTTTCATATAAATATACGGTGTCCGACTTTACAGGAGACCGGAAATGAACAAAGCGCTGAAAACCTGCCGCAAAATACGGGATGAATATAACAACTGTGCCAAAATTGCGCCGGTGACGACAAAATACGGTCTGACGGCCGGTTACTGGGCGGCCTGCGGCGCCTTGATGATGGGTGCGCCGGTTGTTGTGCCAGCAGTTTTGATCGCGGTGCCGGCAACAGCTGTCGCCGGTTTCAGATATGCGGGCAAAGATAAATTGAAAAACGCCGCACAAAGTAAATCTGAAGTTAAAACCCCGAAAACATTCAAAAAATAGTCTTTTCATTTTTATATAGCAGGTTTTATAGCCATTCTCATTGCTTCTATGGTTGTAGGGGCTGTTGCAGGGGCGACGGGTGTAAATCAGGAAAGCTTTCAAATTATGATATTTGTTATCAGCTTTTTTGCCGGAATAGGCATTACAATCTGGGCCTTTATGAAAGCCTTTAAGGCTATACTGGGCAAGAAAATCGGCTATGTCCGTGTGTCGTTACTGTATCAGGAGCCGGGAGAACCGGGATACGCCTCTGATACCAATCCGGACCATACCGCATCAGGCAACGATCCGGCCTATCCGGTATAACGGCAGCGTAAGCCGGAAAAATCCATAATACGAGCGAGTGCCAAGCAAGGGGTTAAAATGGAAACAGAACAAAATCCCAGAGGCCTGCAGATGTTTAAAATCTGGAAGTCTTTTATTTGGCGCTGGTTGCTTTGGATTTTTTTGGCGATGATTATTGTTCAGATTTTGGCGGGGATTTTGTATTACAGCACAGGGATTGAGAGTTCCAACCCGATTGTGCGTATTATTAATATGATGCTTCTGGCTATTGTTCTGCCTTTGTGGGCATATTATAAGGTCTTTCAACAGGTTATGGGGCGACAGATCGCCGGACTTCAACTATCGCTGGTGTATGATGGACCGGAAAGCGAGATCACAGAAAACGAGCTTTTAGAAAAAGCGGACCGTCAGTTTTTTATCAGTCTGTCTTGGGCGCTGCTATGGCGGGAGACACTATGGCGGACGCTGGGTATTGTTGTTATTTGTCTGGCCTGTGCAGGTTTTGTGTATGGTTTTATGTATGGTTATGCTGTTCTCAAAGGTGAGCCCGCAAAGCTGAATTTATCGGCGCTGCCGCCGGTTACAGTTTTGACGATAGTGTTTGCTATTATTGCCGTTGACATTTGGGCCTTTACGATGGCCTTCCGGCAGCTTTTGAAACGTAAGATCGGCGAATTGCAGTTGACGCTGTTTAAAACGGATGGTCAAAGCGCTGTTTATTAAGGCCGCGGGTATCACTCCGGGTTTGATTAATCGGTTTTTTCCCTCAAAAATTCTTTGCCATTATCGGGTAATCGGCTTAGAACTAAGGCATGGAATTTAGCCCGTCACATCCCTTGCGTATCGGCACGCGCAAAAGCGCCCTTGCCATGGTTCAGACCGAAACCGTCTGTCAGGCCCTGCGGCAGAATTGCCCGGAGCTGGCGGCAGAGGGGGCGATTGAAATTGTCCGTATTGATACGCTGGGTGATCAGACGCAGGCGCAGAATCTCAGCCTTGTTGAGCATGGCGGCAAGGCCCTGTGGGCGACCGAGCATGAATCCGCCTTGCGGCAGGAGCTTGTTCACTGCGCGGTCCATTCGGTCAAGGATATGCCCGGATTAATGCCCGAGGATATGACCATGCCCTGCATTCTGCCCCGGGAAGCGGCCTGGGATGTTTTCCTGTCCCCCATTGCCGATCATTTTATGGACCTGCCGGACGGCGCCGTTGTCGGCACATCAAGCCCGCGGCGGGCGGCGGTGACCCTGTCAAAGCGGCCTGATCTGAAAATTGAAACCTTCCGCGGCAATATCGAAAGTCGTTTGAAAAAACTGGCTGATGGTGTGGTCGATGCCACCTATCTTGCCGCCGCCGGGCTGGAGCGCGCCGGATTATCGGACCGCATTCAAACCGTACTGAGCCCCGAAGATATGCTGCCCGCCGTAGGGCAGGGGGCCATCGGCATTGAATTTCTGGACAGCCGTGATGATCTGAAAGCGATTTTTGCCCAGATTCACTGCGAGACCTCCGGCTTGTGTATTGCGGCCGAGCGCGGCTGGTTAAAAGTGATGGATGGGTCTTGCCGTAGCCCGATTGCCGCCTATGCTCATTTCATGGATGAGAATAGCCTGAAGCTGTCTGTATTTGCCAGTACGCTTGATGGATCTGATACACGTACAGAAACACATACAGCACAAATACAGACATGGGCCGCGGCTGAAGATTTCGGCCAGTCGATTGCCCGCCGGATGAAGGCCGAATTACCCGATGGTTTTTTCGGCGCGGTCTGAGATTTAAAAACCCGCCGTTTTGGGTTTAGCGCTTTTAACCATGAGTGTGTGCTTTAACAATTGGACACTGCGGCAGCTTCGCGTTATTCTTTTGGACGAAACATATTTTTATATTGAGACATGCACATGAAAAAGATTCTTATCACCCGCCCGGCAGATGTCAGCCTTGAATTCGCCGGTAAAATACATGATCAGGGCTTTGAAGCTGTCATTTCACCGATGCTGCGCCCCAAAGCTCTGGAAAATGTTATTTTTATGGAGCGTATGGCCGAAGACGGCTTTATCTTTACAAGCCCCAGAGCCGTCAAATATTTTGCCGATATCGGTGATCATATCAATAAAAAACTGCCGGTGTACTGCGTTGGTCCTAAAACAGAAGACGCGGCGCGGAATGCCGGGTTTCAGGATATCCGTACCGGCAGCGGCGGTGGTCAGGAACTGGCCGCGCTGTTGGTCAAAGAATATCCGAACGGGGCAAAAATGCTGCATCCCTGCGGTGAATTTGTCGAAGATGGCTTTTACAAAACGCTGAAAGACCGTAATATCGAAGTCGCACCCTTGGTCGTTTATACGATGGAGCCGATTGATAAAATGACCGAAGATACGCTGTGTGAACTGCGTACCGATGATGTTCTGGCCGCGGTGTTCTTTTCGACACGTACGGCTGAGAATTTCAACCATTTGGTCAAGCTTCATGGTGTGGAAGATCATCTGGCCCAGATGCAGGCGGTCTGCATCAGTAAAAAAGTTGCCGAAGCGCTGGATGGGGATGAGTGGCAAAATGTTATCGTCTCCGATCGTATGAATGAAGCGGCGCTGCTGAAATCTCTTAACAGTTTAGATGGATAAAGAATGAAACAAGATCCTAAATCTCTGCCTGCCGATGAAGTTATTGAAAAATTTGGTGGTTTGCGACCTTTGGCCAATCGTCTGGGCGTGGCGGCCAGTACGGTGCAGGGCTGGAAACAGCGCGGGCTGATACCGGAAAACCGGGTGGCGCTGGTTTTGAATGCGGCGCTGGAGGATGGCATTGAGCTTGACAGCGCGCCTGTCACGCAGAAAGACAAACCGGCAGAGGAATCAGTCGATGAAAAGGCAGACGATAAAGCTGCTGAATCGGGCGCGGGATCCAAAAAAATTGAAAGCCGATTTACTGGTAAAACGCCCAAAACAGCGGCCGAGATCGAACGCGATCGCCGTGATTACCGTGATCGCCGCCGCGGCGCTGACAGACGTAAATCCCGTGATCCTAACTTCAAAGGTCCTGACCGCCGGGTGTCCGGCCGCCGTTCCGGTATAGATCGCCGGCAAAAACGGGCGGAAGAATGGGTCCATAAGAAAAAGTTTCTGGAACGCTGGATCCTGACCATGGCCTTTATGTTTATATTTGTGGTTTTGGCCAGTATTTTCCTATTGGCGCCGGAATACCAAAAGATGCAGGAACGCCAACAGGAATATGCCGAGATTGAACAAGAGCTGGAAACGGTTAAATCCCGTCTGCAGAATCTGCGCGAAAGCCAGGGGTCTATCAGTGGCAAGATCAATGAAGGTTTAAATAAAGTCAATCAGGTCAAGGATGATTTCATGTCCCGTGTCGAATCCACGGGAGAATCCGCCGAAAAAGCCGCCGGAGAAGCCGCCGGTGTACTTAGCAATGGTAACTGGCAGCAACGGGCAAACTTCCTGCAGGATAAGTTTTCCGGCCTGGCGGCGATGATGGAACGGGTCGAAAGCCTGAATCAGACTCCCGGCGGAACAGAAGCCCTGATGGAAAGTCTGAATAAGATAGGTCAGACGGTCGAGAATGAGGAAGAGCCCTCGGCCGAGGCGCTTGAAAAAGTCCGTCAGGAAGACCCGGTTTTCCGGACCCTGACGCGCGATGTCGAAAGCAGTGATCTGAAGGCGGCCGCAATGTTGCTGACCTTGAATAAACTGCGCGGCACGGTGGGCAAAGATGCGGCGCCTTTCTCTGAGGATCTGGCCTTGTTACAAAAACTGGGCGGTGATGATCCTGAAACACAGGCGGCGATTGAACGGTTGACGCCTTATGCCCGCTCCGGCGTTCTCAGTCAGGAAAGACTGCAGGGCGAGTTTAAAGGTCTGGCCGGTGAAATCGTTATGGCGAAATTGCGCGGTGAGGATGCCTCTGTACAGGAACGCGCTTTGGCGCGGCTTGATGATCTGATGACCATCCGCAAGACAGATCCGGAAGGCCAGTCAACAGATGCGGTTGTCGCCCGGGCGCAAAAAATGCTTGATGAAGGTAATGTCGAAGGCGCGCTTGAAGAACTGCAAACCCTTGAAGGCGAGCCTGCAAAAGTCGCAGAGCCATGGATGCAGCATGCCCGTACACGGGTGGCCGCTGATCAGGCCTCAACCGATCTGTCAGAGCAGATGATGGGCGAATTGACAGAGGGACAGAATTTTTCCCCGGCTGCGTTGAAAAAACTTGTGCGGTCGCTGTTGAATGACAGCGGTCAGGCTTCTGTCGTCTCGGGGCAGCAGGATCGTCGGTCAAATTCTGGTGGTACATATCCGGGATTGACCGGACAATAAACAGGGAACGGCCAGAAATGCGCCGGAAAGTATAGACAATGTTAAAACCCGTCTGGTTTCTGATAAAAATTTCTGTTCTGGTCATTGCGGTTGCCTGGCTTGCCGCCCGGCCCGGCGATGTCGAAATTGAATGGAATGGATATTTAATTGAAACCAGTTTCGGGTTCTTGATTGCTGTCATCGCAGTGCTTATGATCCTGACCGCTTTTGTGTACCGTATGTGGCGCGGGCTGGTCAG
>JBNJDW010000104.1:0-6599 GCA_051745265.1 Pseudomonadota bacterium | reverse complement strand
TCCTCAAGCATAAGGCTGGTCGGCAGATCCGGTTTTTTAAGGTTAGATTTTTTTAGGCGGCTGAACATAAGTGTAATTTAAGAAACCAGTTTGATCAGATCATCATCATGAATCAGTTTCTTCTGATCGGCCAGAGTCTTGAAATCCTTAAACGCCTGATTGAGCGCTGCTTCATCGAGCGTATAGCCCAGCGCGACAAGGCGGCTGCGAAAGGCATTACGGCCTGAATGTTTGCCCAATACCAGATTGCTGGCGTTCTGACCAACAGAATCCGGCGTCATGATTTCATAGGTCATGGCATTTTTCAGCATACCGTCCTGATGAATACCGCTTTCATGGGCAAAGGCATTGGCGCCGACGATTGCTTTGTTGGGCTGAACATCAACACCGGTGATCGCCGATAATACCTGTGACGCCGGATAAAGTTTTTCGGTGACAATGCCGGTGGTAAACGGCAAAACATCCTGACGGGTGCGAAAGGCCATGACGATTTCTTCCAATGCGGCATTTCCGGCGCGCTCACCAATGCCGTTGATGGTGCATTCGATCTGGCGGGCCCCGGCCTCGACCCCGGCGATGGTATTGGCCACGGCAAGGCCCAGATCATCATGGCAATGGGTTGAAATCACCGCCTGATCAATATTGGGCACGCGGTTTTTGAGCATGGCGATCATCTCAAAATAATCTTTCGGCGTTGCATAGCCGACCGTATCGGGAATATTGACGGTGCGGGCCCCGGCCTTGATCGCGGTTTCAACGGCTTTGCACAGGTAATCGGGTTCGGTGCGGGTGGCGTCCTCGGCGCTCCACTCGACATCATCGCAGAGATCACGGGCCAGAGAAACCGAATAGGTAATCAGCTCAAGAACCTCATCGGCGCTTTTTTGCAGTTTATGCTGACGATGCAGCGGGCTTGTTGAAATAAAGGTGTGAATCCGGCCCTGTTTTGCCGGTTTGATGGCCTCGGCAGCGGCGGTGATATCCTTTTCCATCGCCCGGCACAATCCGGCAATGATGGCGTGATCGGTGTTTTTGGCAATGGCCGCGACCGATTTGAAATCACCTTCGGAGGCGGCGGGGAAACCGGCCTCGATCACATCAACGCCAAGGCTGTCGAGCATGGCGGCGATTTCAAGCTTTTCATCAAAATCCATAGAACAGCCCGGCGACTGTTCGCCATCACGAAGCGTGGTATCAAAGATCATCACACGGTCAGACATGGGTAAACTCCCTGTTATATCCAATAGTCAATTATAGCATAGCGCCACAAAAAAACCTATATAGCCGTTGATCAAGAGGCTTTTTCCGCGCCGGGCGGCAGATCATCATATATGGAGCGGGCTTCGTCAACCAGCATGATCGGAATGCCGTTACGGATGGGAAAGGCCAGCTTGGCCTGACGGCTGATCAGCTCATTAGTGCGCGAATCATATTCAAGCGGCGTCTTGGTCAGGGGGCAGGCCAGAATTTCAAGCAGTTTGGGGTCCGGTTTAATCATCGTTTTTATCCTGCGGCGCTATTGCCGGTTTAATGGTTGCAGCTGGTCTGTCGCTCGCGAATGGCCATTTCCATCAGGGTGACCAGTATCTCGGCACGTTTATGGAGCGTTTCAGCCTCCAGCAAAGCCTGTTTTTCCTGCGTGGCAAACGGGCAGACCATGGCCAGCGTTGCGACCAGTTTTTCCTGATCAATATCCTGTAATTGATCCCATTTTTCACAGGTCATGTCCATTTTTTTAAAATACTGTTCAAGCGTTTTGAGAAAATTCTTCATATCAAGCTGGCAGTCCTGCGGCTGCAGGTCATGCTGATAGGGGTGCCAGTCCGGGCAGACGGTCCGGTAAGGCACAGGACGCGAGACTTCCTTATTAATATCAAACCGGCACAAGCCGGTCAGATTCAACAGATAACGCCCCTCCTGGGTTTCTTCAAAATAGGAAATACGGCCAACACAGCCGGTGCCGTATAAGGCCCCGGGGCTGTCACCATCACGCTGAAGCCGTTGAATCATGCCGATCAGACGCTGATTGGCAAAAGCATCATCGACCATGGCCAGAAATTTGGGTTCAAAGATATTCAAAGGCAGCTGCCCGCGCGGCAGAAGCAACACATCAGCAAGCGGAAATACCGGTATTTCCACGGGCAGATCATCAAATTCCAGTTGAAAAGGATCTCTCATCAGGCGCTCTCACAGCACGGTTCCACTCTTATCCTAATTAGATAATGGTTTAGGCTGAGAAATCAATAGGCGTTCAGGAATCAGATCGGCTGTTCCACCAGTCGCGCAGCAGATTTTTTTGCCGGACCAGTTCATCATAACGCCGTCTGGCCCAGGGGTGTTCATCAATACAGTTGAGAACATGTTTCGCCTGCTCCCACTCCAATTCATTGTCCACAAGCGCCTGAATTTCCAGATCAGAAATGTTTGTATCGGTCAAAGTCACCTTGAATTTTATCCTTTCATTATGACATACGTCAGAATGTCCGACAGGTTCCGCTTGATAAAAACGGAACGCCGGGAACTAAACAACTTGCAGCCTGTTTGTAAAGTATTAAATGGCTGAAGGAGGTCAAAATGTTAAACCTTGCTATTTTCTTCCTTGTTGTCGCGCTGATTGCCGGCATACTGGGATTTGGCGGTGTTGCGTCTGCATCTGTTGAAATTGCACAATTATTGTTCTTTGTCTTTCTTGTGCTGTTTATTATTGCAGCGCTGGTTCACGCTCTGCGGGGTCGTTCACCACCCGTATAAAGAATACAATGATCAACAAAGAAAGAGCACCGTTTCCGGTGCTCTTTTTTCTTGTAACAGCGCCGGAACTCTATTATTTCAATAAGTTATGTTTATACCGATTCGTTCCTTGCGGGACAGCTCTCGCCGTAATTTTCTGTTATTTTGTATCGCACTTTTGCTTTGTGTTGCGGCATTGATTTATTTTCTGGTCCACAGTAACCAGAAATTCAATCAGGTCGGCGCCCGCATTCAGGAAAACAATCAGATCATCGCCAAAACCGAGGAGCTTTCTACAAATCTTGAGGCGATGATTTCCAATTATCTGTCATACCTTATTCTGGAAGAAGGCAAACATCTAAAGGAATATAATACGCGGACAGATTCTATTGGCACGATTATTACCGAGCTGGCCCTGCTGACCGAAAAAAATGAATCGCAAGGCGCCCGGGTCAAGGATTTACGGCAAAATTATACATTATTGCTCGATCGACTTGATCTTCAGATTGACCAGGCCACCGCAGAACAGCAGATTGCCACCCGCGATATTCTGCGGACGACAGAAAATATTGATTTTCTAAAAAACAAAATCATGTCGATTCACAGCAGCATCCTGCAGGAAGAAAGCCAGATGCTGAAATACCGCTTTGCGCAGCTGGCCCATCAAAAAGATGTGTATTTCCTGATTCTGGTCATTGGCTGTGTGGCCGCCGCGGTATTGCTGATTATCTTTAACCTGTTTTTGATGACGGCCCAGTCGCGGCGTCTTTTGGCCGAATCAGAGCTGAGGGATAAAGAAGAGCGTTTCAAACTGGCGATTGAAGGCATGAATGACGGGGTTTATGACTGGGATCTTGAAAGTGATCAGGTGTTTTATTCCGGCCAGTTTTTTCAGATGCTCGGCTATGACCGCGGTGATACGGAAGGCACGATCGAAGATTTTAAAGACCTGGTCCACCCTGATGATCAGGAACGGGTCTGGGAATATATCGCCCATTATCTGGATGGCAATCTGTCCGAATATTCAATTACCTTTCGTTTACAACATAGCACCGGTAAATGGGTCTGGATTCAGTCGCGGGCCAAGGCCATTTTCGATTCCAGCGGCCAGGCCGTGCGGATGGTCGGCGCCCATTCTGATATTACCTATTTAAAGGAATATCAGGAATTTCTGAAACGTGAAAAACGGGTTGCTGAACAGGCCAATGAAGCCAAAAGTGAATTTCTGGCCCATATGAGCCATGAGATCCGCACACCGCTGACCGCCATCAACGGCATTGCCGAGATTTTTGAAAAGAATATTGACCAGTTCACTGAAAAACAGCAGCGTTTGATCACGACACTGAAAACCAGTATTTCCAGCCTGAAAGACCTGATCAATGATATTCTTGATTTTTCCAAAATCGAAAGCGGTCAGATTGAATTGGAAGAATCGAGCTTTAACCTCGGCACCTTCTTTAAGAAAATTGTCAGCATTACCTCGGTCCGGGCCAATGAAAAGGATATCAGATTTTCTTTTGAATATGACGATGTTGCTGATTTGCAGTTTTACGGCGATGCCGTGCGCCTGCGTCAGGTGCTGATTAATCTGATCGGCAATGCGATCAAATTTACCAATGAGGGCAGCGTCACGGTGAAAGCCAAAGTGAAGAAAAAAGGCCGCGCCGAATATCTGCAGATCGATGTCATTGATACCGGCATTGGTATCCCCAAAGAGAAGCTGGAGATGATTTTTGAACGGTTTAAGCAGTCTGATGCTTCGGTCTCGCGGGCCTTTGGCGGTACCGGGCTGGGGCTGTCAATTTCCAAAAAGCTGATTGATATTATGGGCGGTGAAATCAAGGTCAAAAGCAAAATGGGCAAAGGATCGACCTTTAGCGTGATTATTCCCATGCCGGATAACAAAAATTCATTGATGGGACAGGTTGAAGTCGGCCTGCAAGGCAAGGTCGAAGATAAAATCAAATCAAAAATCAGCGACGACCCAAAAATTCTGATTGTCGAGGATTATGAAGGCAATGTTGTTATCCTCAGCTATCTTCTGGAACAGATGGAGATTGATTTTGATGTCGCCGGTAACGGTGTTGAAGCTCTGGAAAAATGGAAAGATCATCATTATGACGCCATTCTGATGGACATCCAGATGCCGGAAATGGATGGTTTCACGGCGACACAGGAAATTCGTCAATATGAAGAGGATAACGCGCTGGAACCAACGCCGATTATCGGCATGACCGCCCATGCGCTGGTCAGTGACCGGGAAAAATGTCTGCGCGCCGGTATGGATGCCTATGTGCCCAAACCGATTGATGAAAATGATTTACGGCAGGAGATTATGACCGCCCTGGATCGCGAGGATTAATTTTAAAACAGTAAAGATAAAAAAAGAGGGATAAGCTATATGGCTTATCCCTCTTTTCAATCGGGCAGGTTTCTTTCAGAGATCTCAGGCGGCCCGGGCTACGGGAATGTGGTGATGGGCCGGGGTATAGGAATGCGTCAGGTTGCCGTTTGTTTGCAGGGCCATTTGCAGATTGGTCCGGGCCCGGGATAAACGTGACCGAACGGTGCCAACCGGGATGCTCAGACATTTGGCAACTTCGGCATATTCCATGCCCTGAACACAAACCAGAACCAGAATTTCGCGGTGTTCTTCTGACAGCGCATCCATAGCCTGTTCAAGCTGCAGAATTTCCATTCTTGTATCCTGCGCCGCATCTACGGACTGTTTTTCCAGATAGGTTTCAGGGTCATATTGGGTTTCAAATTTTGTCTTTCTGCGGTATTCCGATACAAAAAGATTATACATGATCCGCGATGACCATTTGAACAGGTCGGAATCTTCCTTGAAGAGGTGTTTTTTCTCAAGGGCGCGCACACATGTGTTATGCAACAGATCCTCCGCATCTGATTCATTCCGGGTCAGTTTGTAGGCAAATTTCTTAAGACCTGATAGCTCATTGGTGAGTTCTGATGACTTAAACATGTTGGTAATCCTTTTGCTCGTTAACCATGAGTCCAATATGCGCCCGATCTGTATCCCTGTTTTGTC
The DNA here is from genome assembly GCA_051745265.1 of Pseudomonadota bacterium. Lineage (GTDB taxonomy): Bacteria > Pseudomonadota > Alphaproteobacteria > Micavibrionales > CSBR16-224 > JBNJDW01. Next base: position 817 of record JBNJDW010000104.1, on the reverse strand, counting down.
CGTAATGTATCAATCCTGAAAATTATTGTTTCATTTCTGTAACAATCCCGGCATAAATGTGTTAATGAGAACAAGAGCGCACCGGATTAACCGGGAAAACATTTTAAATTTGGAGATGTATATAAGTGGCGCAGCAAAAAAATATAATTTTGTTTATTGATGATGATGAGGGTCTGCAGGTCGTGGTCAGCGAATATCTGTCTGACAGCGGTTATAAGGTTATCGGGGCCACAAGTGGTGCAGAGGCCAAGGCCGCGGTCGAGCAGAATGACAAGATCGATGTTGTGCTGCTGGACCTGATGCTGCCTGATGTTGAGGGATTCAGCCTGCTGCCCGAACTGACTAAAACAAATGCGCCGATCATTATCCTGAGCGGTAAAAGCGATACCACTGAAAAGATCGTTGGTCTGGAGATGGGCGCCGATGATTATATGACCAAGCCCTTTGAAATGCGCGAATTATCGGCCCGAATCAAGGCGGTGATTCGCCGCAGCGCCAAGAGCGATGACGCGGAAAATATCAGAGAATCAGCCGCGCCTGCCAAAGAAATCATCGATTTTGGCCGTTTTTATCTGGATACCACCCAGTATCAGGTTTTTGACAGCCAGAAAAAATCACTGGATTTCACCACCGGTGAGTTCAAACTGCTGGAGGCCCTGGCCCTGTCACCGAATCGGGTCCTGACCCGCGAACATCTGTTTGATATCACCCGTGAAGGTAAATTTGATGTTTATGACCGGGCCATTGATATCCAGATCGCCCGGATCCGCAAGAAACTGGCCAAAGCGAATCAGGACCAGTCGATTATTAAAACAGT
>JBNJDW010000103.1:0-6626 GCA_051745265.1 Pseudomonadota bacterium | reverse complement strand
CTGCCAAGGTTTGATTTTGAGATGTGATGATGGCGGCGACCTTGGCCAAGGGTGTCACAACGCTTTCTAATGTCGCGCGTGAACCTGAAATTATTGATCTTGGTGAATGCCTGATCGCGATGGGCGCAAAAATTACAGGTCTTGGCACCGATACGCTGACGATTACCGGTGTGACCGCGTTAAAACCCGCAGAACACCGCGTCGTTGCTGATCGGATTGAGGCCGGAACCTATATGATTGCCGCGGCCATGACCGGCGGCAAACTGACCCTGACCGGCACGCGACCTGATCATCTGGATGCGCTGATTGAACCAATGCGTCTGGCCGGGGTATTGATTGAAACCGACAAGGATACCATCACGGTTGAGCGTCCGGCGGGCAGCCGATTACAGGCTGTTGATGTCATGACCGCCCCCTATCCCGGATTTCCGACCGATCTGCAGGCCCAGATGATGGCCATGCTGACCATCGCCGAAGGTGCGGGTATGGTGACTGAAACCATTTTTGAAAACCGTTTTATGCATGTGCCTGAACTGGCCCGGATGGGCGCGGATATTACCGTTCACAATGCATCGGCTCTGGTTCGCGGTGTTAATCGCCTGATTGGTGCTGAGGTCATGGCAACAGATCTTCGGGCCTCTGTCAGTCTGGTTCTGGCGGGGCTGGTGGCTGATGGCACCACCACGGTCAACCGGATTTATCATCTGGAACGCGGCTATGAAAATCTGGTTGAAAAGCTAAGCGCCTGCGGCGCGAGCCTGAAACGGGTCAGCGATTCATCATAAAAGCGATCTGTCGCTGCTCTACTTCATAATATTTATTAAGCTCTTCTATCGTTTCTTTCAACTTTTTGCTTTGCTTCGGCGTAATTTTTTGGGGTAAATCCGGCAATTCAAAGAAACCCAGCGGTATCAGCCCTTCGCTGCGGGCGCTGGCCTTTAGGCTGTCTTCGGTATGAAAGCCATGTGTTTCAGGGAATCTATAGCCTGATTTACTGGTCCAAAGCCCTTCTCCTTCATGACGATAACAATGATAATCATAACGGCCTGCCTGCTCCAGCAGAGCAACAAACATCACATTTTTATCTGGCCGGGCATCCTGCAGACCGCCTGCCAGTAAAGTACAGCCGTCTTTTGCAAGCAATTCTGTATAATGCTGTTCTGCCGTTTGTTTTTCACGATTTGGCGGGCTGTAAGCAGCAAAAATTTCGCTGAGCTTTATATTCTGATTTGCGCCAAAGGCTCTGGCAACGCAGCCGGGATTGATCCAGCCGATATCCGGACGGCGTAAGGCATAAGCGTAACAATTTGATGTTTCCGTCCAGCTTTCGGAGGCTATCTGTTTATAGGCCTTTTTTTCAAATTCGCTTTTCATCGCCGTCTCCTGAGATCAAGAAAAAATATTAACAAAACGTTAACATTATGTCAACCAAACTGTGCTGGGCATCTCACCCTATTTGCGATATAAAGCCTTATGACCGAAGAAAACTCTATCATCTCCGTAAAACTCATCGGCGAAAAAGCCCTGCGCCGCAGCCCTGAAATTGAGATGGAGCGTCACCGCGCTTTATCAGATCTGCTGCACCATAATCGATTCGTCCTGACCGGCTATGAAGACCGGCAGCCTTATAAGCTGACCCTTGAAATTGTCGGCCCCAATCTTGTGATCGAGCTTTATGATCGCCATGATCAACACCTGACCACGATTGATACCGGTCTGAAATCTTTAAAAAAGACGATTAAAGATTATTTTACGATGTGCGACAGTTTTTTTAAGATGGCGCGCGCTGGCGATACCGGTAAAATTGAGGCCATTGATATGGGCCGTCGGGCCATTCATAACGAAGGCGCTGAATATCTGGTCAAAAAGCTTGGCAAATATGCGGATTGCGATTTTGCCACAGCAAGACAACTCTTTACACTTATCTGTGTTTTGCATATAAGAATAGCAGAACTTTAAACAAATTAAGGGATATACATGTCAAAAGAAGATTCAATGGAATTTGACGGCGTTGTAACAGAATTACTGCCCAATGCCATGTTCCGGGTAAAACTGGAAAACGAACATGAAATCATCGCGCATACCTCTGGCCGGATGCGTAAAAACCGGATCCGCGTTCTGGCCGGTGACAAAGTTACGGTCGAAATGACCCCTTACGATCTGACCAAAGGCCGCATTACCTTTCGCTTTAAATAAAAAGGTCTTTTTCAGTGGCATCTTCTCCAAAGCTGGTTCTGGCCTCGGCATCGCCACGGCGCCTTGATCTTTTGCAACAGATTCATATTACACCGGATCTCGTTCTACCCGCCGATATTGATGAAACGGCACATACCAAAGAACTGCCGCGCGATTACGTCACCCGTATTGCCTGCGCCAAAGCACAAACCGTTCTGAATAAACCCGAAACAGAGAACAGCTATATTCTGGCCGCTGATACAACAGTCGCCTGTGGCCGCCGAATTCTGCCCAAAGCCGAAGACGAAGCCACAGCACGCCAATGCTTGAAATTATTGTCCGGACGACGGCACCGAATTTACGGCGGTATTGCCCTGATCACCCCGGACGGCAGGCTGACCCACCGCGTCGTTCTGACAACCGTCAGCTTTAAACGCCTGCATCGCGATGACATAGAATCCTATATCCAAAGTAAAGAATGGCATGGCAAGGCCGGTGGCTACGCCATTCAGGGCTTTGCCGCAACATTTGTAACTTTTCTTCAAGGTTCCTATACTAATGTAGTAGGGTTATCATTGTATGATTCTGCACAACTTTTAAACGGTCAGGGATATATCACCAATCATGTCGATCGAAATAATCGCCCAGAAAATTGACAATCAGTTACATGCCGCTGTTTTAAAGGGCGGTTCGGTCACTGATCTGTATGTTGATTCTAAAGAAGCCTTTCCGTTATGGGGCTCTATTTATCTGGGCACGGTTGATAAGATAGACAAGGCTCTGGATGTCGCCTTCATCAATATTGGCGGCAATCAGCAGGGTATCCTGCCCTTAAAACATATCTATAAACCGGGTCTTGATTCACGCACAGAAAAAATAACCTCCCTGCTCGCCCCTGGTGAGACCGTCATTGTCCAGGTCAAAGCCGAAGGCCGTCAGAAAACACCCTTTGAAAATCGTAAACTGTCGCGCCTGACAATGAAGCTTTATTTGCCGGGACGGCTGCTTTCTTTTAGCCCGTCTGCCAACAAAGTCACTGTCTCCCGTCAGGTCAGCAATGAAGACATTTTTAAAATCGCGCAAGAACTGAGAACACAAGGCGGATGGATTATACGCTCAGCCGCAGAAAAGGCTGATACGGATGCACTGGTACAGGAGGCAAAAATCCTGCGCACGCTTTGGTCTAACTTACAAGATATGCGCCGCGATAACCCTGGTACGCCCCGGATGTTGCATAAAGGCCCGAATGCGGTATGCCGGGCCTTGATTGATTATGCCGGTCAGGCTGTAAGCCGAATAGAAATGACCGAAAGCGGTCAGCCCGATTTTGTCCGTAAATGGTGTGATGATCATATTCCTCAGTTAAGCGAAAAATTAATTATCTCGCCTGAACATAAAATCGACCTTTTCGAAATGCATGATATCCATCAGATTATTGAAGAGGCTTTGGAACCATATGTCCCCCTGCCCAACGGCGGTAGCCTGATCATCGAACCCACTCACGCCATGACGGTGGTTGACCTTAACCGCGGGGATGGCGGAGATATTAAAACCGTCAATTTAGAGGCCGCAAAACAAATCGTTCGTCAGATCCGCATTCGGAACATCAGCGGGGCTGTTTTGGTTGATTTCATTTCTATGCGCCTGCGCAGCGATCGCTATGATCTGATTTCCAATCTGGAAAAAATGCTTGAAGATGACCCGGGCAATACACAGGTTCATGGTTTTACCCGGTTGGGGATCCTCGAAATCACCCGCACCCGCCGCACCGGAAGCCTTCTGGAAAAGTATAAAGCGTAAAATTAGGTTTTTTTGCTGATAAGCTCTGGACATCCTTACGCTTTTCACTTATAAATCTGCCTACGCTACCCCACACTTCAATACGGCCCGAGTAGCTCAGGGGTAGAGCAGGGGATTGAAAATCCCCGTGTCGGTGGTTCAAATCCGCCCTCGGGCACCATTTCTTCTTTATCGTATTTTCCTGTAATGACAAACTTAAATACTTTTACATTTGACGCCCTTATAGGGTTATGTTAAAAATTATGCCATGTCAGACCCTTATAAAAAAGATTTCAATGCAGCAAGTACGGCGGACGGATCCGGTCTGACGCGTGAATCTTTAATGGAAGCGGTCTTACAACACATATTTTCAGTGTCCAAATCAGATCCAAAACGCGGCCGTGTTGCAACCCTGATCAGCACACCATCCGGCAAAACTAACGGCAAGACCGAAGATGCTGATTTCTTACTTCATTTTCTTGAAAACTGGTTTATCTCTGCGCAGCACAACCTGCACATTACAGATAAGTGGAACGCCTGGGGCCTGAAACCGATCGTCAATCTGGGGCCGCCCGATGACCCTTGGCAGCGATTAAAACAACCAAGACGCATCGGCATGAGCCTAGGCCCCTCAGACTGGTTTCGCATCAGCCTCTCGCAGGTTAACCGGGAAATATCCGCCAATAGCGCTAAACGGACACTCAAACTTGATGGCGAATGGCTCTGGGATACTTTGGTCGCAGGTATTGAAACCGGTAGATCTGTCGCCGCCCAGCTGGGTAACGAACTTCGAAGAACAAGCGCCTGCCAAGACAAGCCCCTAAACAGTCTGAAAGCTATAACGGAAAATATTGAACTGCTCGGCAATGTTTTTGCCGGTCTGCCGCCACAAATGGTCACCGCGCTTAAAGATGAAATGCTGAACCCCCGTCCCTTTGACAAAAAGGCGCTTACATACATTAAATACAAATCAGGCATATACTCCAGACAAAAACCGCAGCCGGAAAAAAGTACGCTGCTCTGGCTCGAAGAGGAAATTGCCCGTAATAACCGCCGCGGACCTTCAAGGTAGAAATTTAGGATATTGACCCGCCCCTTGCGTTATGTTAACAATTTGACATGTCAGAGAATCTTGATACGCATTTCAATGGCGCCGATGCCGCGCGCAAGACGCTGCCGTCACGGGAAGCTTTAATGGAGGATGTCCTGAAAAGGATATTATGCCAATGTCGACGGCAGAATGATAATTTTTATCTTTCCACACAGCCGGCAAAAGAACTCAACAAAGCTGAATATGCCGATCAAGCCCAACGGTTCTTTATTAAATGGCACTTATCCATTAATAAAGCGGCCTGCACCGACAATGTAAACAGTTGGAATTTTTACAAACTTGCCCATAGAGCCACTCATCCAGAATTTAGATGGTATGTGTTGGAAGAAGCGGGCGGCCCGGTGCTTGACCGTATACCCTTTACCTATATTACAGATCTCGGCAATGCCCTTGAAATTATGACGAAAAAGGCAGATTCAGCCCCTCTCAACCTTGATGGTGAACTGCTATGGGGCATACTTATTACTGGAATAGACGCCGGACGTATAATTGCCCGGCACCAGAAAGAAAATCTTGGCAAATCTTCGTCCGGGCAGGCCATAACAATTAAGGCGCTTAAAAATATTTCCGAGACCATTGATTTCTTTGGTAGCCGCTTTGCAGGGCTTGATCAAAAGACCATAGCCGCGCTTAAAGATGAAATGCTCAATCCTGTACCTTTTGAAAAAGACAAGATGGTCGATATTGTAAAATCTGTCAGATCAAACCTGTCAGGCGAGCTTATAGCGCAGCACAGAGCCTGGCTGAAAACACAACGGGGAAGATGATAAAATGCCTCACCCAGAACAAAACAGTCTGCACAAAGACAAACGCACACCCGAATCCCTAAATGGTACGGAATTGCTAAAATACGCCTATGATCATATGCCGGCAACAGGGCGCAGAACAAATGCCATCAACCGGGATGTCAGCCGTATTGGTGACTGGACAAACAAATGCCATATACAAATATTAATATGGCGGCGTGAAAGGCGGAAGGTCTCTCCGGTACGCAGGGGCGCATCCTATAGCGATCTTCAGACCCTCAATGATACTCTGCGGGCAAATTATCAAAAAAATCCGGAGCTGGCCAGCCGCCGGACAGCGGGATCCGTTCTGTTTTTTGTCATTAAATCCGGCCGCGACCTGTTTGCCTTGATTGATAATCCGGCATGTTTACAAAAAGGTGTTGAACAAAACCGTATTCTTCCTGCCTTAAAAACACTCAGCGAAAGTATTGAGATTATTTCTGAAATTATGGGCCTGGATCCACAGGTTGCGACAGCCTTAAAAAACCAGATGTTGAATACTGCCGAGATGGACCATAAAGATTTCATGCATCATATTGAAAACCCCAAAAATCTGAAACGGAATTTTAGCCCCTATGGATTTGGCCATAAGTTTTAATCAGAGGTGTCCCATCATGCGCAATGAATTTAACAATAACAAGCCCCCTCTTCCGTCGGGAACGGACCTGCTGATTCATGCCTATGAAAATATGCCTTCTGTGGGCATAGAAAAAAATGACCTTGATCGCGCTATAGATGTGATCAGCCATTGGAGCTATATAGCTAAAAAACCC
>JBNJDW010000102.1:0-6862 GCA_051745265.1 Pseudomonadota bacterium | reverse complement strand
CATGCAGCGCCTGCTGAATGGATTGATAAACCTGCTCGGTCTCAAGCCCCATCATCGTGCCAATACCGGCCGCCGCGGCCGGACATAGATGGGCGATATGATCAATTTTATGCTCGTGCAGACAGATACCTTTGACCAGATTGATATGCAGCTCATAGGCCGTGGCAATACCGCGGACCAGATCATAACCGCTTTTGCCCGCCTGTTGCGCGACCGCGAGCAAGGGTGGAATATTATCCGCCGGGTGAGAATAATCCGCCGCCAGAAACGTATCGTGATAATCAAGCTCACGCACTGCCGTACCATTGGCCCAGGCGGCCCATTCGGCGCTGACGCTTTGTCCATCCGGAATGCCCCAGATACGCGCCCCGCCATGCCGCGGATGGCCCAAAGCCTGCTGCCGCGCTGTCACGACCGGACCACGGTTCAAGGACGCCACGGCCACCGCCGCATTATCAATCATCCGGTTGATGATCATATCGGTGACATCCTCGTCTATAGCGACGGGATCGCAGGCCACTTCAGCCATTTTCCAGGCCAGCTGATCTGCTTTGGCAAGCTCGGTGGCTGCAGGATAGACTCTGACCGTATGGTTTTTCATCTTTTGTCCTTAATCTGTACGAAAAAATGATGTGATATAACATCCAGTTTCCAGTATAACATCTTGATTCACTTTGGAAAGAGGAAATATTAATAAAATGTAAATGCCGTTATAATCCGCTATAATCCGCACTCTATTCACAAGATTGACATCTCACCGCTTTGCTAACATTATAAAAAGATAAAAATAAAAAATATTTTTTTATGAACAAATAGGGGCTTAGAAATGGATCACGCACGCAGTCGAATGCATCTTTATATCGGTATCGCTTTTTTCCTATCGATTATCTATCTGTTTTTTAATATCTCACCACTGATGAAACAATACACCGTCTATCAGAATGTAAATAATTATCAGGAAGCTTTCTTTGACCTTGAAAGCGTCAAATATATCGGCAGCAGTGAAGAATGGATCGCCACCGGCACGATTGACGGCATCGAGGAAACCGTACAACTGACCGATTTTGAACCGAAAGAAGAACTGTCCAAAGACAACTGGGAGCTGGAGCGGGAATTCGAATACAAAGACGGCTACAAAGTCTGGTACCACGCCGATCTTGAGATCGTCAACGAAGACGATGACAGCGCTGTCCGCGTCCGCCCCTATAATTCAGATTTTCAGGAGCGCGAAAAAGACAAACTGATCAATATGCTGCTGACAATTCTAGGGCCCGTTGCTTTCTTGGGGCTGCTGTTTGAGTTTACGAAGACGCGTAAGAGGTGAGGTAATACACTACTTCCTTCGCAAGACACTTGAAGCTTTCCGGCTGGTATGAAGTTTAATCTATTCTGGAGAAATCGGCCGCCACTCACGCGCACGCTTTTGTGCGCTCTCACGCTGTTGTGGCGACAATTTTTGATAAAGTAAATCTCTACCCACAGCGTACCCTCTATCTTGTGCCGCAGCAAGATTAAGCCAGAAATAAGCTTCTTCATTATTTTGTTGTACGCCAAAACCTTGCCCATACATTAAGCCAAGCCCGGCTTGTCCTTTTACACCTCCCCGCTCAGCGGCTTTGCGGAACCATTTGATCGCTTCTCGGTGGTCCTGCGGCACGCCCTGGCCGACCCTATACATATTGCCGAGCGCAGATTGCGCATCCACCTCTCCCTGCTCGGCAGCTTTACGAAACCATTTTAAACCTTTTTGGTCATCTTGTGAGATTCCATGACCCTGCGTATCCATAAGGCCAAGCATAGTTTGCGCCTCTGCGAGGCCTTGCTCGGCGGCTTTACGAAACCATTTGACAGCTTCTTGGTTGTCCTGCGTCACGCCCTGGCCTTTCGCATACATGAGACCGATATTATATTGCGCCTCTGCATCTCCCTGTTCTGCTAAGGCTTGTATCTTCTCAGTTTCAATAGAGGTAACTTCTGCATTCACCGTTGGAGCTACAAACAGTGCCATTAAGCTAAATAAAGTAATAGTAATAAGTTTTTTTAACATTTCTCATCCAAACAATTTTTTATACCAGGGTTTCTGCTGTTCTGCTTCGGCCTGAGATTCTTTCGCTGGAGCCTGCTTATATTCAAAAACTATTTAAACATTAAACCTAAACAGCATAATATCGCCATCCTGAACAATATACTCTTTGCCTTCCTGGCGCATTTTGCCGGTTTCTTTGGCTTTTTGTTCGCCGCCGCAGGCAGTGAAGTCATTGAAATCGATGGTTTCGGCCTTGATAAAGCCGCGTTCGAAATCGGTGTGAATGGCCCCTGCCGCTTGTGGGGCGCGTGAATTGCGTTTGACGGTCCAGGCGCGGGCCTCTTTCGGCCCAACGGTGAAAAAGGTAATCAGATCGAGCAGGTTATAACCGGCGCGAATAACCTTGTTCAGGCCCGGTTCTTCAAGCCCGGCGGCTTCCAGAAATTCTTTTTTATCCTCTTCGCTGTCAAGCTGGGAGATTTCAGCCTCCATCGCTGCTGAAATAATCACCAGCTCCGCATTCTGCTCATCAGCCATTTTCTGAACTTGCGCTGTATATTCATTACCGGTTGCGGCATCGTCTTCGGAGACATTACAGACATACAGGAGGGGTTTTGAGGTCAGCAATTGCAGCATTTGGAAATTACGCTCTTCTTCGGTGCTGCGCTCCACGGTGCGCGCCGGCTTGCCCTCTTCCAGAGCTTTCAGCACCCGTTCGATCATTTCCAACTGTGCGGCCATGCCTTTTTCGCCGACCCGGGCTTTTTTCTGCAGCGGGATCAGGCGTTTTTGCAGGCTTTCCATATCGGCAATCATCAATTCGGTTTCAATAATTTCAGCATCGCGGATCGGATCAACCGAACCTTCGACATGGGTGACATTGCCATCTTCAAAACAGCGGAGAACGTGCAACACCGCATCGGTTTCACGGATATTGGCCAGAAACTGGTTGCCCAGCCCCTCGCCCTTGCTGGCGCCCTTTACAAGGCCTGCGATATCAACGAATTCCAACTGTGTCGGGATAATGGCCTTTGATCCGGCAATACCGGCAATTTCATCCAGCCGGGGGTCCGGCACAGCAACGCGGCCAACATTGGGTTCAATCGTACAGAATGGAAAATTGGCTGATTGCGCTGCTGCCGTTTCGGTCAGGGCGTTAAATAAAGTTGATTTCCCGACATTCGGCAAGCCGACAATCCCGCAGTTAAATCCCATTTTCTGATCCTTTTTCTTTTCTGATGTGTGTTTTCAGCCTGTCAGCTGACATGACGGACAACACCGTTTTCATCCGGCGCGCCCCATTTACGTTTTTTATTGATTTCCATTTTACTCTGCACGGCCTGATATAGATCGTCCATATCATAACCGGCTTTTTTGGCGGCATCGATCAACAGGATCATGCAGTCAGCCCATTCCATTTTATCATCAGGGGCGTCAATCAGCTCCTGCACTTCCTCAGTCAGATGATGAAGCTTTGATACCGGGGTCGATGCGCCAAAAACCTCATCGGTAAAAGCCGCAATATCGTCCTGCATATTCTGCCATTTATCATTTTGATTGGGCTGATTTGCCATTGGGTGCTCCATCATTTTTCTTTGGTTTCTTCGGGGGCTGCATTTCCATGGCAACCTTACTGGCAAAAGCCGTCATTTCAGTGTTTAACAGTAAACCCGCATGATCCGCAATCGCGGGCAGGATTTTGTCGAGCCAGGGCTGATCAGCTTTGGCAAAATTACCCAATACATGGCCGGTAACCCGTTCTTTATCGCCCGGATGGTCAATACCAATGCGCACGCGCCAGTAATTTTTACCCAGATGGCTGTCAATCGACCGGATACCGTTATGACCGCCGGCGCCGCCGCCTTGCTTAACACGCAGCTTACCCGGGGCCAGATCAAGCTCGTCATAAAAGACAACAATCTGTTCCGGTTTGATTTTAAAGAAAGCGGCCACGGCCTGCACAGAAACACCTGAATTATTCATAAAGGTCTGAGGCTTTAGCACCAGCAGTTTTTTACCGTCGACGTCACCCTGATACAGCTCGCCCTTGTATTTGGATTGCGGGCCGGACAGGCGATAGCGGCGAATGATTTCATCCGCCGCCATAAAGCCAACATTATGGCGATGACGTTCATATTTGGGACCGGGATTACCCAGCCCGACAAACAGCCATACGTCATCAGCCATAACGTCTTGTCTCCTTAAAAAGGGGATCAGCCTGCAAAGCTTCGTTAGAAACTGCATAAGAATAAAGCCAAAAGCACAGCGTTATTATTCGCTGTCCTCTTTCTTCTCTTCAGTTTCGCCTTCTTCAGCTTTCTCAGCATTTTCAGCTTCGGCAGCTTCAGCAACAGCGGCCAGTGCTTCATCAGCTTCTGCTTCTTCAGCTTCTTCGGCTTCTGCAGTTTTCGGTGCAGCGATTGAAGCAATGGCAAAGTCACGATCGGTAATCGTAAATTCAACGCCATCGGGCAGCGGCACTTTGGTTGAATCGATGTTATCGCCGATCTGGTAGCCGGTCAGGTCAACGACCAGTTCCTCAGGAATAGCCACCGCACGACAGAGCACTTCAACTTCATGACGTACAACAGACAGGATGCCGCCTTCTTCAAGGCCGGGGCATTCTTCTTCGTTGATAAAGTGAACCGGTACAGAAACGTTAATCCGGGTTCTGTCCGTAACACGCAGAAAATCCGCATGTTCCGGGCGATCTGAAACCGGATGCATTTGAAGATCGCGGCCAAGCACTTTGTGCTTTGTGCCTGCAACATCAAGTTCACAGATATGGGTAAAGATATTACCGTTCTGGTATTCCTTAACGACGTCTTTTTCCAACAAAGAAATCAAGACAGGCGTGTCTTTGCCACCGTAGATCACCGCTGGAATACGTCCTTCACGGCGAACTGCACGAGCGGCCCCCTTGCCTGTCCCTACGCGCTCTTGCGCGCTCAGTTCAAAAGTTTTTGCCATTGTTTTTTCCTTTCAAAAGCAATTGATTTTTATCGCGGAGCCTCCAGGGGTGACCTCCGCCCAAGCGAATATCCGCTCTGCGGCGGACTATAGCGCCAAAGCATAGGAAAAATCAAGCTAATTTTACCGATTTTTAAGCGCGGCGCGGAAAGACCATATCAAACAGGGATGAAACCGAACGTTCTTCGGTAATGCGCAGGATAGCTTCGCCAAGAAGATTGGCAACAGACAGCTGCTTTATCTTTGCCGAGGCATCCACCGCATCTGTTGCGCGAATGCTGTCTGTGATCAGCAACTCTTCGAGAACGGAGTCTTCCACCCGCTTAGCCGCAGCGCCGGATAAAACACCATGCGTCGCAACCGCGCGAACGGTATGGGCGCCGCTGTCTTTCAAGGCCCCCGCGGCATTGCATAATGTTCCGGCGGAATCAACGATATCATCAATCAGGATACAATCATGGCCATCGACTTCACCAATCACATTCATGACTTCGGAAATGCCGGCTTTTTCACGGCGTTTATCAATAATGGCCAGCCCCGCATCCATGCGTTTGGCGATGGCCCGGGCCCGGACAACGCCGCCAACATCCGGGGAGACGATGGTCAGATCCCGTCCCGGGGTCCGTGCATCTTCGATGGCCGGAATAAAGATCGGCACACCGGCATGCAGATTATCCAGCGGAATATCAAAAAAGCCCTGAATCTGACCGGCATGGAGGTCCATGGTCAGCACCCGGTCTGCACCGGCTGTTGTCAAAAGATTGGCCACCAGCTTTGCCGAAATCGGCGTGCGCGGTCCTGTTTTCCGATCCTGACGGGCATACCCGTAATAGGGCATAACGGCCGTGATCCGGCGTGCTGACCCGCGGCGCAGCGCGTCAATGGTGATCAGCAGCTCCATCAGATTTTCATTGGCAGGGTTAGAGGTCGACTGGACGACAAATATGTCTTCGCCGCGGACATTTTCGAGAATTTCAATAAAAAATTCGTCATCGGCAAATTTACGCAAATGACATTCGACCAGCGGGACACCGATATAACGGGCGATTTCCTCGGCCAGTGGTTGATTACTGCTACAGGAAAGAATTTTCATTTTACGACCACCCATTTTTGCCTGCCCTTGTTGACTGTTACTTTATTGGTAGCAGCGATCACAGCTGATGTAAAGCCTAAGAAAGCCGCTATTTCCGCGGTATTGCCGTAAACAAAGCCCGGGCCAGTTCATCCCATTTTTCTTCGTCATAGGTGGCCAGCAGATAACCATGACCAATGGCCCGCGATGAAAAACGCTGCTTGTCCCAACCGGCACGGATATAGCCACCGGCCTCTTCAACGGCAAGAAAGGGCGCGGAATGGTCCCAGGCCGTAATTGAGTGATGCAGGGTAAAGTCAACCTCCCCCGACAACAGGTCCCATGTATCATGCAGCGAACATCGGATATTACGGATTTCCTTACATAGACCGTTCAGCTTTTTAAAATGCCAGGCCTGACGGCCGCCGACATGACCGATATAGTCTTTTATATCTGTTTCTTTTTTCTGCAATTTCACCTGGTTTACCGCATCATCAGGCATGACCAGATGACAGCCTTCACCACGTTTGGCAAAGATAATTTCCTCATTCAAAACATCATACAATACGCCAAAGATCACTTCATTCTGATGCACCAGACTTAACAGCACCCCCCATTTTGACCGGCCATGGGCAAAATTATAAGTGCCGTCAATCGGATCAATCACCCAGACCAATGTATCATCGTTAATCAGATCCAGAACCGTTTTATCACGGGCGACGGCCTCTTCACCGACAACCTTACTATAGGGCAGCAATTTTGCTGGGGCCAGGCGTCCGGGGCAATCTGCACGC
>JBNJDW010000101.1:0-6868 GCA_051745265.1 Pseudomonadota bacterium | reverse complement strand
GAGACGATAATCGACAAATCCTCCGGCGCATAAAATTCCAGCCGCTGATGGATGCCGAACCGATCACGCAGCGGTGTTGTCAGCAGCCCTGAACGGGTCGTTGCCCCGATCAAAGTAAACGGCGGCAGATCAATTTTAACCGAACGCGCCGCCGGGCCTTCCCCGATAATAATGTCGAGCTGACCATCTTCCATCGCCGGGTACAGAATTTCCTCAACCGCCGGATTAAGACGGTGGATTTCATCAATAAACAAGACATCGTGTGGCTGAAGATTGGTCAGCAAGGCGGCAAGATCCCCCGCCCGGGCAATTACCGGCCCGGATGTCGATCGAAAACCAACTCCAAGTTCGCGGCTGACAATCTGGGCCAAAGTGGTCTTTCCCAAGCCCGGAGGACCGAAAAACAAAACATGATCAAGAACTTCCGAGCGCTTGTTTGCAGATTGAATGAAGACCTTCAGGTTCTCACGTAATTTGGGTTGTCCGATAAAATCATCCAGATTTTGCGGACGTAAAGCAGTTTCATCCTGATCCTGTTCCTGCTGAAGACCGGAAATATCGCGTTCAATCTCTTCGGCGGCGGTTCCAATGCTCATGCACTTAACTCCTTCAAGCTTTCACGGATCAATATTTCGACATCACCAGCATTATCACCAAGATCCCGGCTGATTTTTGTGACAGCGGTAAAGGCCTCAGCCCGGCCATATCCAAGATTAATCAGCGCAGAAACCGCATCACTATTGGCGGCCATGGCCGGGTTTGCACTTGGTGACGGACCGGCAGGCGCTGTACTCGCCCCCGCTGTACGGGCCGTATTACTGGCGGCATGCCCCATCATCATTTTGCCGGCTTTTTCGCGAAGCTCTGTCACAATCCGGGTGGCCAGTTTGGGGCCGATCCCCTCGGCACGGCTAATTGCGGCCTTATCTTCCGCAGCGACGACGGTCGGCAGTTCTTCCGGAGACACGACCGCCAGAATAGCAAGTGCCGCCTTGGCACCGACCCCCTGAACCGTGCACAGCAGATTAAACCATTCTTTTTCTTCGGCATCAGCAAAACCAAACAGGTTAATGGCATCTTCGCGGACAATGGTTTCAATCAGCAGCCCGGCCCGATCGCCTGTGCTGCCAATCCGGTCAAGTGTCCGGCTGGAAGCCGAAATCAAATAACCAACCCCGTTCACATCGAGAATAACGCTGTTACTGTGAATACTGTCAATTGTACCGGTCAGCTTGGCAAACATGCTGTATATCCTTTTACGGTCTCTTTCATTACAGGTGTCTGGCGATGATGTGCATGACAGATGGCAATCGCCAGCGCATCTGCCGCATCGGCTGAGGCCAGCGTCACCCCCGGCATCAAAACACCGATCATCATCTGCATCTGATCCTTACCGGCATGCCCCGCGCCAACAACCGATTTTTTAATAACATTCGGCGCATATTCAGCCACGGTCAGGCCCATCAAGGCCGGTACACTCATGGCAACGCCGCGCGCCTGGCCAAGCTTTAAGGCAGAGGCCGGGTTTACATTAACAAAGGTTTCCTCAATCGCCGCCTCAACCGGAGTCCACAGGCCTATAACCTGTTCCAGCTCACGCAGGATTTTCGCCAGCCTCGCGGCCATAGGCTGTTTGGCTGATGTGCTGATTGTCCCATTGGCCAGATGTTTCGGGGTATGGCCGACATATTCTATAACGCCCCAGCCTGTATGCTGCAAACCGGGATCAATGCCAAGTATACGCATTCGTATTCCTTTTCTCTGTCGACCGGCACCGGCTGGCCGGTTGTTCATTTCCGGCTGTTAATCAACCAGTTTTGCCAAGATTTCGTCATCAATATCATAATTGGCATAAACATGCTGAACATCATCACTGTCTTCGAGCGCATCAATCAGCTTAAACAAAGTTGCCGCCGCATCTTCATCAGGTGCCACCGTATTCTGTGGTTTCCAGACGAGGCCAGCCTGTTCGGCCTCTCCGAATTTTTCTTCCAATGCCGCACTGACATCGCCAAAATCATTCGGATCGGTGATGACTTCATGATATTCATCATCGCTTTCGACATTCTGGGCGCCAAACTCGGCAGCCGCTTCAAACATTGTTTCCGTATCGGCAACGCTGACCGGGTAGACAATTGAACCGACCTGATCAAACATAAAGCTGACGGAATTGGTTTCGCCAAGCGAACCACCATGCTTGGTAAAGGCTGTGCGGACTTCGCTTGCCGTGCGGTTGCGGTTATCGGTCAGGGCACTGACAATAATGGCAACACCGGCCGGACCATAGCCTTCGTAGCGAATTTCTTCATAATTGGCATCATCGCCGCCGGGGCTACCGCTTTTGACCGCGCGTTCAATCCGGTCTTTGGGCATATTTTCCTTGCGGGCCGTCTGAATGGCCAGTCGCAGCCGCGGATTCATATCCGGATCCGGCGTGCCCAGTTTGGCCGCCACGGTAATTTCCCGCCCGAGCTTATTAAAGATTTTGGCGCGTTTCTTATCCTGTGCGCCCTTACGATGCTGAATATTTTTGAATTTGGAATGTCCTGCCATTGTTTTCCTGATTGTCTGTTTTGATTCTCATGTTCCCACTCTGTTCCAATCTTAGGACATTCACCGCCTTGCAGGCAAGTGAATTCCCCCATTAATTCCCCTACACATTAAAATTGAAGCATGATAGCATTTCCTTTCCTATGGGTTTACCGTTTCAGGGGAACGTCCAGAACATGTCATATCAATTTGGAAAACTTACAGTTTTGATTGTCGAGAGCAACCATGCGATGTTCGATCTGACCAAAGGCGTTCTGAGCTCATTTGGCATAGGACATATTATTTCAGCCTATGATGCGGAAAGCGGCTTTCGTGAATTTAAACTGTCAAAGCCGGATCTTGTCATTGTTGACTGGCTGACAGATGCCCCGGGTGGTCTGGAACTGACCCGTAAAATACGCACCTCGCCCGACAGCCCCAACCCTTATACCCCTATTATTATGATGACCGGTTACAGTCAGAAACGACGGGTGATCATGGCCCGGGATTCCGGTGTCTCCGAATTTGTTGTAAAGCCCTTCACCGCCGCCACATTATATAAGAAAATTGAAACCATTATCGAACAGCCGCGTCAGTTTGTTAAATCCCCGGATTTTTTCGGGCCGGATCGTCGTCGTAAAAGTGATGACTTCAAAGGCAAAGACCGCCGTCAAAACAAACCCCGGCCGCGCCGCGCCAGTGAGGTTGCCCGGGATATAAACAAGAAACCCAGAAAAAAATAATGAAACTGAATAGAACGAGTATTTCTCTATGAATGATAAAAATGCCCCACAAGACGAAACCGTTTATTTCGAAGATTACGAAAGACAGCGTGATGCCGAACTGATCACACCGCCGCATGAAATTAAACAGAAAGTCGGATCAGGCGGCATTGATCCCAAGCTTATTCAAAAAGCAGAACAACATATACAACAGAATAAAACAGACTTTGCCCCCATTGCAGAAACCTATTTGCAAATGCTGGACGACAGCTGCGATCAATTTCAAAAAGACGGCATTAACGACGATAGCGCCTTTGAGGCTCTGCTTTTTCCTCTGGTTCAGCTAAAGGCACAGGGCGGTATGTTTAAATACCCGCTGATCACGGAGATTTCCGGCAGAGCGATCAATTTTCTCGAAGTGATCAAGGCGCTCGACAATGATGCCTATGAGATTGTTTCTGCCCATAAAATGGCCTTAAAAGCCGTCATGGATAATGATATCAAAGGAAATGGTAGTACAGAAGGCGCCGCACTGACCCAGGCCCTGCAAGATGCCTGCATACGGTATTTCAACGCCCATAACCCACGTTAGGCCCGATCAGTTCAGCCGATGCGGATTAGGCGTCCATGTCGGCGCGTTTCTTTTCCACGGCGGGTCAATCAACGGAAAACCATAGGCATGCCCCTGAATGAGCTTGATCCCGTCACGGTGCAGCATTTCAGCCTCTGCCATGGTTTCGGCCCCCTCGCCAATCGTTGTAATATTACAGCTGTCAGCCAGATCACGCAGTGAACGGACGAAGGTCTGGTCTTTTTTACAGGTCCCCAGATTCTTAACGAATGACTTGTCAATTTTTACAAAATCAACGCCCAGCGTTTTAATCTGGCTGAAGGATGTAAAGCCGGCGCCAAAATCATCCAAAGCAACCCGGACCCCCATCGACTGCAATGTGCCGACAAATTCGCGGGCTTTCTTCATATCACTCATGGCGACCGTTTCTGTAACTTCAATAATCAATCGGTCAGCCACTTTCGGCTCATTCTTAACCAATGCGACCAGAGCCCGCATCCAGTCTTTATCCGATATTGTATAGGCTGAAATATTAACAGAGAAACTAAGATCTTTGTTTTCTTTCAGCTCTTTAAGGGCCATTTTTAAAGTGGCTTTATCCAGAATACGTGACAGGCCCAGCCGCTCAACAGCAGGAATAAATTCACCGGCAGCAACAAGCTCGTTACCGCTGCCGTCTTTCTTGGGCCTGACCATACGCACGAGACATTCATATAAAGCCGGTTTGCCGGTTCCTGCATCCACAATCGGCTGATACGCCAGTATCAAACGATCCCCATTCATGGCGACGAACAGATCATCCCCTGTGCGTAGCCATTTGCGACATTGCTCCTGATCATCTTCAGAGACCAGATAAGGTTCGTAACAGCCTCTTCCCTGCGCTTTGGCTATTTGCATCGCTGTTTCAGCGCGATTAACGATATCCTGACCCGCGACATTATTCTCTGGCGTGCGGGCGCTGCCAATCGAAACATTGGCGCGTACGGCGCCATTTGGCGTCATCAACTGTGTTGCGCCTAATGAAGATAAGATATTGCGGGCAAAGACAGAGGTTTCATGCGGGGTAATTTCAGGCACATAGACCGCAAAACTATCCCCGCCAACCCGCGCGATGCTCGCATTTTCAAAATTTGAAGACATTTTTTCCAGTCGGGCACCGACAGCGACAATGATATTATCCGCATCCTCAGCCCCAAAGGCTTCGTTATAGATATTAAACTGATCAATACCAACCAGTAACACTGCGCCGCTATTATCGGCTTTGCTTTTCATATCATCCTGAATGAGGTCGCAAAAAGCGCTCCGGTTTAGATAACCGGTTAATTTGTCCTGATTTAAGCGTTTTAATATCTCTTTACGACTTTCATGACCTTCGGGTAATTTCCGCAACACACCATAGACAAAAACCGTACCGGTTTCCTCGTCTTTCTGCGCTTGTGCTGTGTCATGAATCAGCAGTTTTTTACCATTCGGAAAACGCATAACATATTCGCAATCAATGTTACTCTGCTTCTGATCCGGAAAACGAAGGCAATTTTCAAGGCTCTCCTGCCGTTCTGCCATATCATGCGCATCAAGCATTGTATTTATGTCCTTATTATTGACTGGTGTTTTCAGCTTATGATCTGCCCCTTGATCTATAAAAGCATCAAAATTTCCCAGCCATTCTATGTTGTCAGTCTTTGAATTCCAGACATATGGTATATCACCCGCGCAAGACAGCGCTTTTAAAAGCTTCGCATGCTGTTCTTGTTCTTCCCCCATTGGATATCCCCTCGTCATTTTCTTTATTAATTATGAGTATACCCTGCAAAAGTTACTAAATTCATAAAGCATTTTCATAAAATTTTATTTATCGAAAAAAAAGCTGAGAAATCAGTCTGTAAGAAGCCAGACTGTAAAAATAATATTCATATTATATATATGAGAAGATTCTATAAGTGGCCGGAAAGCCCGTCCATAATCATTGATTTATAACCAAGAATACCACCGGTTTCACTCACCGCGCCTTCAAAGGAAAGGATCGCCGTTTCAAAGCCATCCGATAAAAAGCTGATATGCGCCAAAGCAGACTGATCCTCAACACTGCAAACAGCTTGATATTCCTCGACCTGAACGCCCATGGTTAAATAATCTTTATTTTTATCAACGACAAAGCTCCCCGGACAAGCGGATTTAAGATCACCCAGAACACGGCTGGCGGTTTCTGCGCCTGTTTTGCCTGCGATCAGAGATACCAGGCTAAAATGCCCCTGCACCTGCCCTGCCGTCCAGTTGATCGATTTGATCTCCTGATCTTCGAGAATATTCATCTCTGCATCACTGGCCAGTTTTATGCGCGACTGAATATCCTGTGCTATTAAATTACGTAGTAAAGACCTTTTTATTGTCTGGCTGTTTTCAATCTTGCAACTTTGCGGCGCTACAGGCTCTTTGTTCTCAGATGTCTCATTACTGCTGTCCTCAGTTAAAGACAGCTCTTCGACTGGGTTTACCGCCGCAGCCTCAATTTTTGGCATATCGGCCTTTTCGGGTGGTGCCTTCCGAGACTCAGTTTCAGGATGGTGTACGATAATATAAGTACTATCCGGATCATTAAAGGCATCTTTGCGCGGCTTTTGCCTGCTGAATTGCGGTGCCAAAAGCGGTCCGGGGCCGGAGATACCGCTTTCCCAGGGCAACGTATCACGCCCGCTTAAATTACGCAGGCAATTATTTAAACTGCGAAATCCATCTGCCGAGCCTTTAAGCCCGTAAACAGCATTCTGTCCATTATAACTTAAAGACAATTCACGCCCCGCCATCAAACTGTCGACCAAATCATAGTCATGGGATATTGAAAAAATCAGGGTATTGCCCTGCACCGGTTTAGCCTGATAATGGCGATAATCCGTTTCATCGATATTCACATCCAACTGAACGACGGCTTGCTCAGGTATTTCATCGCCTCTGACCTGATACGCGCCTGACATCGCACCGGATAGATCGCGGGCTATGACCAGATTGTCACCATTGGAAAAATCAGCACGCAGCGTGCAATAATCAA
>JBNJDW010000100.1:0-6880 GCA_051745265.1 Pseudomonadota bacterium | reverse complement strand
GGGCAGCCGATCCGCGCCCGTTTTACCGGGGATGCGTCCCTGTCAAAACGGCCCATGAAACGGGTGACAGATCCGCTCAGCCAGATGGGCGCGGCGTTTGTTTCTGACAGCGGCGATGATAAGCTGCCGATCATGGTGAGTGGTGTTCAGTCGCCGCGGGCGCTGGATTATACGTTGCCGGTCGCCTCCGCGCAGGTGAAATCGGCCATATTGCTGGCGGCGCTGACGGCCCGGGGCGAAACCCGGATTGTCGAACCGGTGCCAACGCGCGATCACAGCGAAAATATGCTCAAAGGATTCGGCGCTGATTTAACCGTGACACCGATGGCGGAGGGCGCAACAGAAATCCGGCTCCGCGGTGGGCAGGCTTTGCAGGGTCAAAAGATCACCGTGCCGGGGGATCCCAGCTCTGCCGCGTTTCTGACGGTGGCAGCCTTAATCACGCCGGGATCAGAAATCACGCTGCCCGGTATAGGCATGAATTCGCGCCGTGATGGCCTGTATCGCAGTCTGATAGAAATGGGCGGCGATATTCAGTTCAAAAATGAACATTTATGCGCGGGGGAACGGGTGGTTGATATTACCGTGCGCGCCAGCCGCCTGAAAGGCATTACGGTGCCGGCGGAGCGGGCGCCGTCGATGATTGATGAATATCCGGTCTTGTTCGTCGCCGCTGCCTTTGCGGAAGGCCGCAGCCGGATGGACGGCCTGCATGAATTAACCGTCAAGGAAAGCAACCGTCTGGCGGTCATGGCCACCGGGCTAAAGGCCTGCGGCGTGACCTGCGCGGCCGGGGATGATTTTATGACTGTCGAAGGCCGGAACACTCCCCCTGCGGGCGGGGCCGAGATTGAAACCTGCCTTGATCACCGCATTGCCATGAGCTTTCTGGTGCTGGGCAGTGCCGCCCGGAACCCGGTGACGATTGATGATGACAGCCCGATCCGTACCAGTTTTCCCGATTTTACCGCCCTGATGACGGCGCTGGGCGCAGCATTTGAATAACAGAACCTAAAGCCCTTCTGCACATATGGGAATTGACAAAACCCTTATTTCAGGGAATGATACTCTCATTATTAATATTTTTCATAGGATGGAAGATATGAAAGGTGGGGCGCGTAAGAAGTTTAAAGAAGCTTGCAAAAGAAATGCGCTGAGTTTTGATGTCACGGCGCTGGCCAGTGAAACGGTCGCCGGGACTGAAAAAAAGGTCAATAAACTGATCAAAAAAGTGCCCGAGAATGGCTATTTGATCCTGGAAAACAGTGATTTGCTCCTAAAATCTTTACGTCCCGAGCGTTTGAAAGACGCCGAAGCGCGGATGATTATCAATGCGCTGATTAAGGTTAAAACAACAACCCGCCCGGATATCAGTATTGCCATACGCGGCCGGAATCGGGATTTATTTTTCACAAAATATTTCGTTGCCCGTGATTATTTTAATTATATTTATGACCGTCCGCCGCCGCGGCCGCGGCCTTAGACCCTGGCCAGGTCAGCTGCGCCAGGTCTCGAAAGCGGTGAACAGCGGGCCTGTGTCCTCAATCGGATCAAAACGGAAATTCGGCTTGATCTGATTGCGAAACCAGGTCGACTGGCGTTTGGCGTAATTGCGGGTGGCCTGCGCGGCGCTGGCAATGGCCGCGGCGCGGCTGGTTTCATCATTCAGATATTTTGTGATCTCGCTAAAGCCGATGGCCTTGGTCACCGGCGCATCAGCGGCATAGGTGCCGGCCTTGATCTGCGCATTCAGCGCGGCGGTTTCCTCAAGCGCGCCATTATCAAACATCTGTTCAAACCGTGTGTTACAGCGTTCATACAGAACATCGCGCGGCGGCAGAACAGTGAGGGTATAAAACCGCAAATGCGCGGGCGGGCCCGATTTTGGGATTTTTTGCCAGTCAAGCAGACTTTTGCCGGTGGCCTCGAAAACCTCACGGGCGCGCATGACGCGCTGGGGATTTTGCGGATCGGTTAACCCGGCGATTTTGGGATCGCGGGCGCAGCTTTCGGCATAGAATTGTTCAAAACCCAGCTGTTCGCAGGATTTGATCACGGCGCGGCGCTGGTCATCAGGAATATCAGGAATGGGGCTGAGCCCTTCAAGCAGGGCTTTGATATAAAAGCCGCTGCCGCCGACAATGATCGGCAGTTTATTCTGCTGTTGCGCCCTGTCGATTTCGGCCAGTGCCCAGTCGCGCCATTGGCGGGCATCGGCCTGTTGATCCGGATCCAGAACACCGTATAGCCGGTGCGGGGCCTGAGCTTGTTCAACGGCGGCGGGATGAGCGGTCAGGGTGGGCAGGGCATTATAAAGCTGAATGGAATCGGCATTGATGATTACACCGTCATACTGCCGGGCAAAGGCAAGCCCCAGACCCGATTTGCCGGAGGCCGTCGGCCCGCCAATGATAATCACCGGCTGACCGGGTGCGTCCAGGGCGCCGGGAATGTCATGCGGCAGTGCATCTTCATTCCCGGCCATGATTTACTTGCCTATTTTCAGCGCCACGAAACGAAGATCCCCACCGCGCGACAGCAAGAGCAACACGGATTTCCGGTCTTCTTTTTTGGCGGTGGCCAATTGTTTCTGGACATCTTCAGGGCTGGTGACCTCTTCCTGATCAACTTCAGTGATCAGCTCACCTTCCTGCAGGCCTTTTTCTGAAGCATCGCTGCCCTGTGTGACTTCGGTGACGACAACGCCGGTGGCGTCTTCATCAATACCATAAGCCTGACGCAGATGCGGGGTCAGGGCGGCCAGAGACAGGTTAAGCTCTTCAATGGCAACATCATCAACTTTAGGGGCCAGCTCCGTATCGGGGCCGGGCATATCAAGCATGCCGCTTTCTTCAGCTTCTTCCAGTTCCCCGAGCTTTACGTTCAGGTCCTGACGTTTTTCATTGCGCCAGATTTCGACTTCGGCAGATTTACCGACTTCGGTTTCGGCAACAATACGCGGCAGATTACGCATGCTATCGATCTTATTGTCATTAAATCCAAGAATGATATCACCCGCCTTGATGCCGGCTTTCTCGGCCGGGCCATCCTTTGAAACACTGGCAACCAACGCCCCATGGGTTTCATCCAGACCCAGGCTTTCGGCAATTTCATCGGTGACGACCTGAATACGGACACCCAGCCAGCCGCGGCGGGTTTTACCGTATTTGATCAACTGATTGACGACACCTTCGGCAAGACTGGAGGGCACGGCAAAGCCAATACCGACAGACCCGCCGGACGGTGAAAAGATGGCGGTATTGACGCCGATAACCTCACCATCCATGTTAAACATCGGCCCGCCGGAATTGCCGCGGTTGATCGAGGCATCGGTCTGAATAAATTCATCATAGGGTCCGGCGTTGATATCACGCTGGCGCGCGGAAACGATCCCGGCAGTGACCGAGCCGCCAAGGCCAAATGGGTTACCAATGGCCACTACCCATGACCCGACCCGGGCGTTATCACTGTCGCCCCATTCCGCAGCAACCAGTTTTTTATCGGTGATGACTTTCAACACGGCAATATCGGTTTTGTCATCGGTGCCGATCAGTTCAGCATCCAGTGTTGAATCATCCTGAAGAATGATTTTAATTTCCTCGGCATCGCGAATAACGTGGTTATTGGTGACGATATAGCCATTTTCGGCATCAATCACAAAGCCGGAGCCCAGAGAGGCCGGACGGCTGGGGGCCTGTTGCGGGCTGTTTTGGTGGCGTTCGAAGAACTCCTGAAAGAAATCTTCAAACGGCGATCCGGGTGGAAATTGCGGCAGCTCCTGTCCCGGTCCCTGTTCCGGGCCGACTTCGGGCATGGCCTGTGTTGTTGAAACATTGACCACGGTGGGCAACAGATCTTCGGTCAGATTGGCGAAATTTTCGGGGGCGTTCTGCGCCTGCGCCGGCAGCGCCATGGCAAGGCCGAACAAAATCAGAAAGGCTGATAACAGGTTTTGCCGTTTTAATGCAATACGGTGCGTCATGGATAATATGCTCCCAGAGGTTTGTCGTGAAATTTTCATCTGTTGTTTTCTCCTTGCGGTTTTATCCCGCGGTCATCTGTCTGACCCAGATCATTAATATACCAAAAGCGGCAATGCCCAGGCCAAAGTTTTTTAAATAATGATCCGGCATATTTAACACCTGCGCCATAAATTCTTTCATTTTGGCCGGGAAGAAGCCGTATAAAAGACCTTCGATCACGCAGATCAAATACAGAGCCGTTAGAATATCAGCGCCTGTGATCATAAATTTATCCGTTCAATGTGGCAAGAATATGACGTTTATTCAAACCCTGATCAGCGTGCAGCCTCCCCGGTTGGGCCTTGTCCGAAATAACGGAAAAAGTCACTGTCCGGTGTCAGCACCAATGTACTGTTATCGGTATTGATGGCTTCCTCATAGGCCCCCATTGACCGGTAAAAGGAAAAGAACCCTTCATCGGCGCCATAGGCATCGGCATAGATGGTGATTGATTCTTCATCGCCTTCACCACGGATGATTTCAGCTTTTCTTTGGGCTTCGGAAACCAGAACGGTGCGTTCACGATCGGCGCCGGCCTTGATTTCCTGAGACATCTCCTGACCCTGGGCACGGAATTCAGCCGCTTCCTGTTCCCGTTCAGAGCGCATCCGCGAATAAATCGCCTGACTGGTCTGTTCGGGCAGATCGGCGCGGCCAATACGGACATCAATAATATCGATACCGAAACGGGCCACTTCCAAATTTACATCCGCGCGAATCATATCCATGATCGCTGCCCGTTTGGCGGATAAAATATCCTGCAGGGGCACGTTACCAAGGCGGGAACGCACATTTGAATTGATCATATTGCGTAACCGTGGTTCGGCCTGTGCCTCGGAATTCAGTCTTTTGTGGAATTCGAGCATATCGACAATTTTATACCGGGCAAAGGTGTCAATCACCAGACGTTTCTGGTCGGCCAGAATAACCTGTTCGGCCGGCGGATCAACATCCAGCACCCGGGTGTCGAATGTTTTGGCCTGTTCAATAAAAGGCAGCTTCCATTTCAGGCCCGGTTCTGAATACTGCCGGACCGGATCACCGATCCTGAGCACCAGAACCTGATGGGTTTCCGGGACGATAAATAAAGTCTGCGAGGCAATAATGATCGTAATGATTGCCGCAATACCAAGGCCGCCGAATAATTTTTGCATAGTGATTAATCCTTGTTTCTTAATGTCTGTCTTATATGTCCTGTTATTCGCCTGATCGTCCGGCGGGCTTTGTGCCGGTGGTTGATTTCAGCTGATCCAGCGGCAGATACGGCAATACGCCGCCGGCGCCACCGGTACTGCTGTCGATCAGGATTTTATTGGTATTGGACAGAATTTTTTCCAGGGTTTCGATATAAATTCGCTCGGTCGTGACGTCCTGATTCTTATTATAACCGACCAGAATCTGGCGGAAACGTTCGGCATCACCAGAGGCCCGGTTGACGACTTCCTCACGATAGGCTTCGGCCTGCTGGAGCAACTGTGCCGCCTGACCACGGGCGCGGGGCAGGATGTCATTGCGATAGGCGTTGGCATCGTTGCGGGCGCGTTCCATATCGGCCCGGGCACGCTGAACATCATCAAAGGCATCAACCACCGGCCCCGGCGGATCAACCTGTTGAAGCTGAACATCATTAATGGTCACACCGGACTGATAATCATCCATCATGGTCTGCATCAGATCCTGTGTCGCTTGTTCAATTTCAGCCCGGGATTCGGTCAGCGCCTGTTGCAGGCGGGTCCGGCCGATTACTTCACGCATCGCACTTTCGGCGACTTTTTTGATCGTGTTTTCAGGGTCTTTGATTTCAAACAGATATTTACCGGCATCGCTGATTTGCCAGAGGACGACAAAATCAATATCAATGATGTTTTCATCACCGGTCAGCATCAGGCTTTCTTCCGGCAGGTCGGTGCCGCCGGTGGAGCCGCGCTGCGGCGCCTGATCACGGAAACCGACTTCAAGACGGCGTTCAAAGGTAATATTGACCTTTTCAACCGACTGGATCGGCCAGGGAATATGATAGCCAAGCCCGGCTTCGGCCTTGGTGCGGGTCCATTCGCCAAAGGTCAGGACAACGGCGTTTTCTTCGGGCAGGACCCGGAAAAAGCCGGTCAGGCCATAAATGACCAGAGCGACCAGAATAATGGGAATAATCGGCAGTTTGCCGCCGCTGCGCGGGGTGCCGCCACCTTTGCCGCCGTTACCTTTATCGCCGCCAAAAAAGGCGCCCAGACGTTCCTGTGCCTGACGGATCAATTCATCCAGATCGGGGGGCTCAGGCGGGCGTCCGCCGCCGGGTCCGCCCCGGCCGGGGCCACCGCGATTGGGTCCGCCGCCGTTATTGTTTTCCGGTTTCTTGCCCCATGGGCTGTCGTTACCGGATTTGCCGCCCCAGGGGCCTTTACCTGAACTGTTATCTGACATATCTTTGTCTTCCTAAATCAATGTGATGATTATCAACGCGTTCACAACAATGGCAGTTTTGTCTGCATTTGCCAAGGGCCAACGGGTGAGGAAAAACAATATATGTCGAATGAAATAAAAAAAAAGATTATTGAAACTCTTGAGACGATTCATCTGCCCGATGCCGGCACGGATATCGTCACCACCGGCATGGTCGAGGATATCCATATAGAGGACGGTCATGCCATGATCACGCTGAAGGTGGATCCGGCGCAGGGCACCGCGCTTGAAAATCTGCGCCAGCAGGTTGAAATGGCGGCCCGTCAATTGCCTGAGATTGACAAAGTCACCGCCGTGCTGACGGCGGAGCGCCCGGCCAAAACCACGGATCAGGATATGCAGGCCCGAGTCCCGGAACGGCTCGGGGATGCCTTCGGCAATGCCGTCGGCGCCGGCCA
>JBNJDW010000099.1:0-6993 GCA_051745265.1 Pseudomonadota bacterium | reverse complement strand
GTTTTTGAGTATAATCACCTTTCAAAACTGATTCATAAAGGGCAGAAATGACGGATAACGAAGTAGAAAACAGTGACGAGCATTATCTGAAGCTGCGTCAGGTCGAGGAATCGGATTATGAAGATATCCGACGGATCATGACCGAAATCTATCCGTCAATCGGTCCATGGGAAAAAGATGAGATTCAGTATCTGCTGAAACGTTTTCCCGAAGGTCAGGTCGGTGTTGAGGATAACGGCAAGCTTGTTGCGGCTGCCTTTAGCCTGATTGTCGATTACAGTAAATGGGGCGATCGCCACAGCTATGACAAGATCACCGCCAAAGGCAAATTTACCACCCATACCCCGGACGGCGATACGTTGTACGGGATTGATGTCTTTGTTGATCCGGCCTATCGCGGCATGCGTTTGGGCCGGCGGCTGTATGATGCGCGCAAAGAAATTTGTTATAATCTCAATCTGCAGGGCATTATTGCCGGGGGTCGTATTCCGGGATATGAAGCGGTCAAAGATGAAATGACACCGCAGGAATATGTCAAAAAGGTTCGGGCCAAGGAGTTGGTTGATCCGATTTTGACCTTTCAGCTGTCAAACGGTTTCCATGTCCGTAAAATTCTTAAGAATTATATGAGTGAGGATAAAGCCTCGCAAGGCTATGCGACGCTGCTTGAATGGTTGAATATTTACCATGAACCCGAAGAAGAGTCGGAAGGCATTGCGCTGACCCGTTATCACCAGCGGGTCAAAGTCGGGGTTGTCCAGTGGCAGATGCGTATCCTGAAGGATATTGATGATTTCCTCCAACAGGTTGAATATTTCGTTGATGCGGTATCGAGCTATGGATCAGATGTTATTCTGTTCCCGGAGTTTTTCAATGCCGCGCTGATGGGCAATGATAACGATATGGATCCGGCCGAAGCCGTGCGCGAGCTGGCGTCACATACCGAAACCATTCGTAAGAAGCTGGTGAACCTTGCCGTGAATTATAATATTAACATTATCGGCGGCAGTGTGCCCGAATACAGTGATGGCACGCTGCGCAATGTTGCCTATCTGTGCCGCCGCGACGGGACATGGGATGAACAGCATAAAATTCATATTACGCCGCATGAAAAGGATCAATGGGGCATGGTCGGCGGTGACACGATCAAGGTCTTTGATACCGATTTCGGTAAAATTGGCATTTTGATCTGCTATGACGCTGAATTCCCTGAACTGGGCCGGATTATGGGTGAGCAGGATGTCGAAATCATCTTTGTGCCCTATTGGACGGATACCAAAAACGCCTATCAGCGGGTACGCTACTGCGCGCAGGCCCGGGCGATTGAAAACGAATGCTATGTGGCCTTGTCCGGTTCAACCGGTAACCTGCCGAGTGTGACCAACATGGATATGCAGTATTCGCAGGCCGCTGTCCTGACGCCGTCTGACTTTACCTTTGCGCATGATTGTATCGCAGCCGAAGCCACACCAAATACGGAAATGACATTGATCGCCGATCTTGATTTGAACCGTCTGACCGAACTTCATGAAAATGGCAGTGTTCGCAATCTTAAAGATCGCCGCAAAGACCTGTATGAAACCGCACTTGATAAAGCGAATGCTTTAAAAGCAGCCGCAGAATAAAAAGTAGGGATATACCCTTCTCATACCCGGCGTTTTTGTTATAGTCCTGTGATAGGATATACAGTTTCAATTTTGCTTAACGGCGGGCTATATGTGTGGAATCATTGGTATTTCCGAACCTCAGACTGATTTGCCCGATTCGGGCATCTCCAGCGAGAGCGCGGCCTATGAAGCTTATCACGGTTTACTGACTCTTCAGCATCGCGGGCAGGATGCCGCCGGGATTGTCAGCTATGACGATCATCATATGATGTTTTCTCAGGAAAAGGATATGGGGCTGGTCGCGCAGGTCTTTGGCCAGCGGGAGTTGGAAAAGCTGACCGGACGGATGGTGCTGGGCCATAACCGTTATGCGACCGCCGGTACCGATGGTGCGCAGGATATTCAGCCGCTGGTCACCGGAACGCCTTTCGGTCTGGCGATGGTCCATAACGGCAATATCCTGAATTACCACGATGTCGCCCGTGAATTGACCCGTGATTTCAAACGCCAGCTGCTGACCTCCAATGATCTCGAAATTCTGATGCATCTGTGGAATGCCTATCTGATTGACGGCAACAGCGTTACGCCGGAAAGCTTTGCCTTTGACAATATCTGCCAGGCGACCAAAAAAGTCTTTGATAAAGCCATTGGCGGTTATGCCGTCATCGGTATGATTTCCGGCATTGGTATGATTGCCTTTCGCGATCCCAAGGGCATCCGGCCTTTAATCCTCGGCCATAAACTTTCCGAGACCGGCGAAGATGTTTACTGCCTGTGTTCGGAAACCGTGGCGCTGAATTATCTTGGTTACGACTATGTGCGCGATATTGCCGCCGGTGAGGTCGTATTGATCGACCGTGATGGCAAAATGCAAAGCCGGGTTTTGATCAGGCAAGACCAGCCCGCCGCGCCCTGTATGTTCGAATGGGTTTATTTTTCCGCCGCTGAAAGCAGTATGGAAGACCAGTCAGTTTATACCGCGCGGCTTAATCTGGGCGTGCAGCTGGCGGAAAAGGCAAGGCAGGATATAAAAGACGGGTTGATATCGCCGGATGTCGTCATGCCGGTGCCCGATACCAGCCGGTCGGCGGCAATCTCGCTTGCCGATGAATTAAAGCTGCCCTACCGCGAAGGGCTGATCAAGAACCGTTATGTCCATCGCAGTTTTATCCTCAATACGCAGGAAAAACGCGAAAAAGCGGTGGAGCTGAAGTTAAGCCCGGTTCGCAGTGAAATTACCGGTAAAAGCATTCTGCTGGTTGATGACAGTATTGTGCGCGGCACGACGGCAAAACGGATTGTCGCCTTGCTGAAAAAATACGGTGCCAAGGAAATTGTGCTGGGCATTACCTGCCCGCCGCTCCGTGACAGCTGTTTTTACGGGATTGATTTCCCCGATCCTACGGATCTTCTGGCCCATCAGAAAACGATCGAAGAGATCAGCGATTGGATGGGTGTTAAGCGGATTATTTATCTTGAACCGGATGATCTTCGGAAAGCCATCGGGCTCAAGGATCTGTGTATGGCTTGTGTGACCAGTAAATACCCGACTGACATTACCGCCGGGGTGAAATTTTCGCAGATGCGGCAAAAAACCCGTGATCAGGGCCGTCGCGCCTTATTTGAAAATACAAAAGAAGCAGGAGCAAAAACCGCATGAATGTTTTTATCGTTTTTGGCAGTGAATCCGATCAACCGGTCTATGGCCCTTTGGCCGCAGAATTGGCATCATCGGCGGATGTCGATTGCCGGGTGATTTCGGCCCATCGTAACCTGCCGCAATTGCAGGCGGCGTTAGGCGCTTTTGACGGTGATTTTATTGTCGCCGGCGCTGGATTGGCTGCGGCTTTGCCGGGGGTGGCGGCCTCCATCAGTGAGAAACCGGTTTTTGGTATTCCGGTGGCCGCGCATTACGGCGGTCTGGATGCTGTGGCCTCTATCCTGCAGATGCCGTTTGGCAAACCGGTTTTGACGGTGGCACCGGGCTGTGAAGATGAAATAAAGAAATTTATCAATGCACCAGTGCCGGATGCAAAACGCATTTGCTTTGTGGTCAACCCGGCCTGGGCGGAAGAGGAATTCGCGATCAAGGAAATCGCCCGTGCCCGCAAGCTTGCCGAAGAGTTGGGTTATCAGGTCAGCGTCCATAACGAACCGTCAGACGAGGCGCTGAATATTATTTATACCCATGATAAGGACGATATGAAACCAGAGGCCTTTGCCATTCACGTACCGCTGATGGCGCCCGATGATCTGAAACAGCCTGAAAAATTGCTTGAGGTGTTTTACTGGATGCAGCGCGGCGGATTATGGATGGGCACCAATAATGGCCGGAATGCGGTTTTATGGGCGGACCGCCTGTTTGATACACAAGAGGGAGAACATCATGACACAGTTACCACTGATCTATCGCGGCTCGGTTAAGGATATCCACGGGACGCAGACTCCGGATGATCCTTTGGTCTTTGCCTTTTCGGACCGGTATTCGGTCTTTGACTGGGGTGAAATGCCCGACCGGATTGAAGACAAAGGCAGAGCCCTTGCGTTTATGGCATGGGCTTTTTTTGATTTTCTGCAGCAGCCCAAAACCTGGCAAGACTGGCAGTTGCCGACCGGTATGGATACGGCGGTTTATGACACGCTGTGCCGTGAAGGCGCCAGAACCCATGCGCTGGGCCTATCCGATGAACAGGGCAACTTGCAGGACAGGGATACCCCGACAACATATATGGCGGTGGAGCGGATGAATGTCATGCCGCCCAAATCATCGCAACAGGATGGCGCGCTGGTCTGGGATTACAGCGCCTATCAATCCCGCCCGGTTGATACGCTGGTACCTTTGGAGGTCATTTTCCGCTTTGGCGTGCCGGAGGGCAGTTCGCTGTTAAAACGCACCGCTGATCCGGCCTATTGCAAGGTGTTGGGGCTCGATAAAGCGCCGGTGCCGGGGGATCTGTTTGAACGCCCGATCATTGAAATGTCGACCAAGCTTGAAAACTATGACCGCTATCTCAGCGAAGAACAGGCCAGTGAGATTGCCGGATTGAGCGCGGCTGAATGCCGTAAGCTTAAAACCCTGACGGCGATCATTGCCGCGCGGTTAAAGGATCTGTTTGAACGGACGGGCCTGCAGCTTTGGGATGGCAAACTGGAATTTGCCTTTGTTGAAGGCGCGGGCGATGAACGTGATTTTAAGCTGATTGATTCCATCGGCCCCGATGAAATCCGCCTGACCTGTAATGGCGTACAATTGTCCAAGGAATGCCTGCGCAGTGTTTATCGTGACACCGCCTGGCATCAGGCTGTTGAGCGGGCAAAACAGCTGGCCGATGACCGCGGTGTTGAAGACTGGAAATCAATCTGTCAGCAGGAATTAAAACAGACACCGCCGCCGTTACCGGCAGAGGCCGCGACCAGTGTTGCCATGCTCTATAAATCCTGCGCCGATGCGCTTTCAAAGGAAATTTACGGCAGTGAGGTTTTTGGCCAAAGCTGGCCGCTTGACGCGGTTGCCGCCAGCCTGAGTAATGTTAAAAAACAGGCGAGGGCGGCGTGAATATTCTCCTGCTTGGTGGCGGTGGCCGCGAACATGCACTGGCCTGGAAGATGGTGCAATCGGACCTCACCGAAAAACTGGTGGCCTTGCCGGGAAATGATGGTATTGCTCAATTGGATAAAACCGAATGTGTTGCGGGCAAAATTGATGATGTTGATCTTGTCTTGAAAACCGCGGCTGAGATCAAAGCCGATTTGATTGTCATCGGGCCGGAGCAGCCTTTGGCATCGGGCATGACGGATCTACTGGAAGAAGAAGGTTTTACTGTCTTTGGCCCGACCCGGGCGGCAGCGCAGCTTGAAACTTCGAAAGCTTTTGCCAAGAATTTTATGGAGAAATACGGCATTCCAACCGCGCGTTTTGCTGAATATGACGGTTATGATCAGGCGCTGGCCGGGCTTCAGGGCTGGGATGTCAGCGCCGGTGTCGCGATCAAGGCCGATGCGCTGGCGAGCGGTAAAGGGGTGGTGGTGACCAATGACCGGATAACGGCTGAGAAAACACTCTACGAATTTATGGTTGATCCGGCCTGTACGGTCAAAACCGAAAAAATCGTTATCGAGCAACAGCTGTTCGGCAAGGAAGTCTCGGCCTTTGCCATTTGTGATGGTCAGCATTTTGTCACTTTAGGCTATGCCTGTGATTATAAACGGGTACATGATTTTGATGAAGGGGCCAATACCGGCGGCATGGGCGGTTACACCCCGCAAGGCTGGCCAGATGCACAGACCCGAAAGTTCATTGAAACGGAAGTCTTTAAAAAGACTCTGGAGGGCATGAAAAAAGACGGCACGCCCTTTAAAGGCGTTCTCTTCGCCGGACTGATGATTGACGGCGATGAGGTCAATGTCATTGAATTCAATACCCGCTTTGGCGATCCGGAAACGCAGATATTAATGCCGCTGATTGATAAAGATCTGGTGCCGGTCTTGGATGATGCGGCGCGCGGCGATCTGCCCAAAGGCCGCGATCAGATAAAGTCTTTATTGGCAGAGGATCAGACCGCCGTGCATGTGGTCATGGTCTCAGGCGGGTATCCGACAACGGATGCAACGCCGATGCAGCTTGATCAAACCATAGAAATGCCGCGGGATATGATGTGTCCCGGAAAGGATAATACACCGCTGGTCTTTATTGCCGGTGCTGCGCTTTGCGATGATGTCTGGGTCAATACCGGCGGGCGGGTGATTGGCGTTACGGCGAAGGGTCCTGATCTTGCCCGCGCCCGAAAGGCGGCTTATGACACAATAAAGCGCATCCATTTTACAGGCGCGCATTACCGGACAGATATTGCACAGGAAACGAACGGGTGACACAACAGCCTAAAATCAGGGCCGCTATTTTCGCATCGGGCAATGGTACCAATGCCCAGAACCTGATCGATCATGCTGCGCAAAACCATGCGGATAGATTGCAGATTGCCTGCCTGATTTGTGATAAACCCGGCGCCGGGGTCATCAAACGGGCCGAGGCGGCAGGCATTCCGGCCCATGTCATACCCAAGACCGGTACGAAAGCCGCGCATGAAACAGAAATTCTGGAAACGCTGAAAAGTTATAAGATCGACTGGATATTGCTGGCCGGGTATATGCGTATTTTAGGCCATGATCTGTTATCGGCTTTTTATGATCCGGCGCTGGGTGAAAACCGGGTGATCAATATTCATCCGTCTTTATTGCCGGCCTTTCGCGGCAAAGAGGCCTATGAACGCAGTTTTGAGTCGGGGCAGAATTCCGGCATTACCATTCATTTCGTCAATGACCAGATTGATGAAGGCAGGATTATTTTACAGGCCGGCTTTCCACGCAAAGCGGATGACCGTTTCGAGGA
>JBNJDW010000098.1:0-7014 GCA_051745265.1 Pseudomonadota bacterium | reverse complement strand
GAGTAATAATTGCCCAGCGTTACTTCAAATTTCTGCCCGGCATCAAAGCTTTGGTTTAAATCAACCGTACCCCCGACATGACCGCCGATCGCGCCCGGGAACGGATCCAGAACCATAACAGTTTTACCAAAGCGGCGATATTCAAGGGTCATCTGAACAGCCTTGATGAAGACCCCCACACCGACGAGCGGGAACAACAACCCGAAAGCCGCCGCATAATTTTCATTTTCAAGGATTTCATCCGACAGCACAAAAATCAGCGGCATGGATATGGCGTTCCAGACAATACAAAAAGCCCAGATAAAATAGATGCCAAGCTTGGCATCAGAACGTATCTCAGGCGTTTGCCAATCTTTACTCTGCAGCCACGGCTTATCATCATATAAAGGATCGCCATCAACACTGTTTTTCGATTTTACGGAGGATTGACGCCATAATGAATAAGACACCCCCGCCCCGGCTGCGATAAAAAGAAGCCCGAAGAAAAATTTGAAAGCAAAAAAACCCCACCGGAAGTCACGTATCAGGATCGATTCCTTCGGATGATCAGGATTGACATAGACCGTCACAGCCCCCTGACGCTTTTGATATTGCTTTAGCTCATCAGCTATATCCTTTTGAAAGCTGCCGATATTATCATTCTTATCAGAATATAAACTGGCCCGGTCCCCGCTATACTGACGTCCGTTATAGATGTAGGTATAACGTGCTGTTGCGCGGTACGTGCTGGTCCCGTCCGATCTAACTTCCTTAAGTTTAACGGACTGGATATCCCCCGGAACCGCTGACCATTGCTGCATGGCATACCATTCGCCGACCTGCTGTAAATTGACAAAAGTAAAATACAATCCAAAGCCCAAAAAAGGCAGCATAAATACAGTAAAAAATATTTTCTGAAAAACGCCCGGTTTACCTCTTCGACGAAGGCTATTGCCAAATTTTAGATCAATATTCATGTTTATCCCCCTGCATCATCACCTTACATTTTAATGGTTTCACCCTCAAAAGGGTTCAGTCCGTCACGGGTCTCAATCTCAACCACCCAGAGGTCCGGATCACGTTTCACGGCTGACTTGATCTGTTGATCAGCGCTGGCCTCGGCAACCGGCCCTGTTTCCGTCCGGTCAAACCATTTCAGGGCACCATCCATATCGCGCATCTGACCGAACAGACGGCATTTGAAATCCGGATCCAATATTTTCAAAAGGATTGTACCGCTTTGCGGATCGCCTTTATGCTGAACATAGACGGGGATATTCTCCACCCCGCATTTTCTGATATTGGCGGAAATATACAATTCAGTCGGTATACGGTCTGACATTTTGCCCCCTAGGATATTTCTTTAGAAATAAGTTGTGGCATTGCTGATAAAGACCTGCGACCAATTGGAAAATCAAGATGGACTTGTGTACCTTCTCCCTTGCGGGATTCAATCAAAAGCTCCCCGCCATGAAGCTCGACCATGGCCCGTGCCAGCGGCAGCCCCAGCCCTGTGCCCTGCCCTCTGGATTTGCTGGGATCATTGATCTGGCCAAACGGCTCCATGACTTTGGCAATTTGACTTTTAGGGATGCCGCAGCCCTCATCTGCGACCGTAATGCGCAGATATTTCCCCGAGGGCATAGGCTTTGCGGTAATCAGCACCTGGCTGCCCGCATCAGAAAATTTAATCGAATTGGCAATCAGGTTAATCAAAATCTGACGCAGCAAACGCTGATCACCCTTCAGCTTGCGGGCTTTGGGATCAACATCAAATTTTAAAGTGACATTTGCGGTTTCCGCCCGTTCGCACATAATCATATCAACGGATTTAAAGATGTATTTAAGATCAAGATCGCTTTCGACCAGATCGGTCTTGCCGGCTTCGATCTTAGACATATCAAGAACGTCATTGATAATTTCAAGCAAATGCCGGGCGCTGAAATGAATATCTGACAGATATTCAGCATATTTATCATTGCCGATTGGTCCATATGTTTCATAACGGATCATTTCTGTAAAACCGATAATCGCGTTCAGCGGTGTGCGCAGCTCATGGCTCATATTGGCCAGGAATGCTGATTTAGCCCGGTTGGAGGCATCCGACTGTTCTTTCGAATGCTGCAATTTACGCATCATATTTTTACGATCCGTAATATCGCGCAAGGTTGAAAGCACAAAACGTCTGTTCTGGCTGAGTTCAAGCAGCACCGTTGTCAGGTAAACATCACGGAGGCGGCCATCTTTTCGCAGTAATTGGACTTCGCGGGTACCGCTTTTGCCGCGCTCTATAAAGGCATTGTGGAGCTTTAAGGACGTCGCGCGTTCTTCGGGTGGTATCAGAATAACAAACTCCTGATTCAAAACATCCTCGGCCAGCCAGCCAAAATCTTCGGTGAAGCTTTCATTGACCTGAACAATCCGGCCAAAATGATCGGTGACCAGAATACCGACACCGGTGGCATCAAATAAAGATGTCAGCAGCAGAATGGCATCATCACGTTCACGCTGAATATGCTTGGTCCCTGAATCATCGGGACGGGCGACCATATCAATGACTTTAACTTTACCGTCTTCGGTCACCACCGGGTTCAGGGCGAAGAACTGCATCCGAACGCCGCCCGGGAAATTTGGCGCAATGTTAATCGATACGGATTTCCCGGTTTTTGAACAGCTTTTACAGGACTGCAGAATATGTTCCGCAACATTATGTTCAAAAGCCTCGTCTGGTGTTTTGTCAATCAGATCTTCAGCGCCGCATTCAAAATAGGTGCAGGCCTCTGTATTGGCATCCCGAATAACGACACCATCCCCCTCGACTTCCAATAGCAGACGGGGGTTGGGAAAATTCTGAAATATACTCTGATATATATTTTGATCCATGCCTTTTGAAAATACGACACAAGATGTTAAGGAACCGCTAAGGCCCCTTAAAATCCTACCGGCGGTTCAGTGACCATTTTGGCCAATGCTGATTTCTCATTATATTGGAAAACAAGATCTCCACCCTCGTTCTGTGCCTCCAGACGTGTTTGTTTTGCATTTGAAAAAACGGTATCGATTTCATCACCGGGGATCGGCTCGACAATGCCGCAGGAAAGCGTTGCCTGCAATACAGCGCCATTATCACCCGTGACGGATGTCTCGGCCACCTGATCTTTAAAACGCTCCATAACGATACAGGCATCCAGCAAATCAACATGTTTCAGACACACTATAAATTCACCCTTGCCCAGATGATAGGCATCATCAAAAGAACGCATCATCTCGGACATGATATCGGCGACTGTCTTATAGAATTTTTCCATTGTTCGTCTGTCATACTGGTCAGCCTGATATGAATTGGTGTCAATGGCGAGGTTACAGACGCAAAAAGGGACATTTTTACGATCCCGGCGGTCCATCTCGCGTTTTAAATCTTCTTTCATACCTGAAACGCTGCGAAGGCCGGTCACCGGATCAATAGACACACCCGTTGAGAGCAACTCGTCTTCAATACGGCGAAGCTGCAATGTATAGGAATCCATAAACTGTTCCAGTTTTTCAAACATCTCAAGGCTGAGTGCCTGTCCATTCTGCGATTGTTCGATAACCTCCCGCGCCGTATTACAAAGATCCTGATGCAGATGATCAAGCCGCTCTATCGAGGTTTGCTGGATCATGCCCTCAGCACCATTGTTGTTTTTTAAATATTCCAACAAGGCCGAGGGCGGCGCCATTTCAAACTCAACCGGCTGGCCGGGGAAAAAGAACGCTGCCCGAATAACATCCGTAAACCAGTCAACATGTGACTGAATTTCTGCAACCAGCATATCGCTGGTGATCGTGCCTTTATAATTTAAAACCATAACCCTGAAATCCGTTTCTTGGAAAAGCCCATTTGTACATATGTTAGCATAAACAAAGTTGTATAAAAAAAAGTAAATTTGACTTATTTTTCGGCATATTTTTTATAAAAAACCGGTGACCTCTATATAAGATGCCCCCGGTTTTTCATTAGTATATTACTTGCACCGTATCACCCATCTGTCAAACGCTGCCACCACCCTTTTTTAGCGGGCTTTGATGACCGCGTCTTGCTTTTTTTGCTGTCATTCGAAGGCGCGGTGTTGTCTTCTTTCGGCGCTTTGGTTTTATCCTTGGGCCGGTCTTCCATTTTCACGACATCGCTCGCAGTCTCTTTTGACTTGCTTGCTGTTTTTGTCGCTGTGGCTTTTCTGCCGCGTTTTTTAGGGGCTTCTTCCTTTTCAGACGCGGCGCTAGACTTTTCCGGCATTTTTTCCTTTTTGCCGGAATCAGGTTGTCCGGAATCAGAGTGTTCAGAATCCGGCACAATCTGTATTGAGGCCGCCACCGGTGACTCGCCTGTAGAGGCCTCGCCTTTATCAGCCTTGTTCTTACGTCCACCACCACGGCTTGTTTTTTTACCGCGGGAGGATTTCTTCTCAGCTTCAGCCGCTGCTTCCTTTTTATCAGCCTTATGATCTGCCTTGGTTTCCGTATCAACCCCGGCAGCATCCTTTTTTACATCTGATGATTTATCAGCGGATTGATCATTGTTTTTGTTATCGCCATCTTTTGCAGCATTGGCCTGATCTCCCCCGTTTCCACGGCGATTACGGCGGCTGCCACCTCTGCGGCTACGACGCCGGCGACCTTTACGGTTACCATCATCCTCATCACTGTCGCCATTGCCTGAATGAACAGGGCTCGTCTCTGTCTTTTTAAATACAGGCGTGCTCATATCAATTAAAGGTACGGCTTTTGAACGTTCTTTAATCAAATCAACACGGTATTCCGGCTTAATAAGCGCAGCATCTGCTTCAAGCGTAATCCGCATTTCATAACGTTTTTCAATTTCTGACAACATATCGCGCTTGTTATTAAAGATATAAAGCGCGACATCCGGGGTCAGGAAAACCTTGATTTCATCGGCTCTGCCATGCAGGCCCTCTTCTTCAATAGCGCGAAGGGCAACAGCCGCGGAGGTTTCAACCGTCCGTACAACACCAACCCCGTGACAGTATTTGCACAATTCGAAATTGGTTTCGACAAGGCTTGGGCGCATGCGCTGGCGCGACAATTCCAACAGCCCGAATGCCGAGATACGGCCAAACTGAATGCGGGCCCGATCACGCTGCATGGCGTCTTTGAGATGCCGTTCAACAATACGGTTGTTTTTATAATCTTCCATATCAATGAAATCGATAACGACCAGACCGCCAAGATCACGCAGACGGAGCTGGCGGGCCAGTTCTTCTGCGGCTTCGACATTGGTTCGTACCGCCGTTTCCTCGATATGACGGCCCTTGGTCGCTTTGCCGGAGTTCACATCGACGGAAATCAAGGCCTCGGTCGGGTTAATGACGATATAGCCACCCGATTTCAAGCGAACTTCAATGCTATAGATTTCATCAATCTGTTTTTCGACGTGATGTTTGAAAAATAACGGTACGCCGTTTTCATTTTTATACTGTGAAATACGCCGCACATGGCTTGGCATCAGCATCTTCATAAAGTCACGGGCGCGTTTGTAACCTTTTTCACCCTCAACGACGATTTCATCAATATCGCGGCGGTATAAATCACGGATCGCGCGTTTAATCAGATCGCCTTCTTCATGCACCAGTTCCGGCGCTGTTGATTTCAAAGTCAAATCACGGATCTTATCCCAAAGACGCATCAGATATTCAAAATCGCGTTTGATTTCAGCCTTGGTCCGGGAAATACCGGCGGTGCGGACAATCACGGACATGCCTTCGGGCACATTCAGTTCCGCCAGTATCTTTTTAAGACGTGAGCGATCCTGCGTATTGGAAACCTTGCGACTGACCCCGCCTGCCCGCGGCGAATTGGGCATCAGGACGCAATAACGGCCTGGCAGAGAAATATAACTGGAAACCGCGGCGCCTTTGTTGCCACGTTCTTCCTTGTTCACCTGAATCAGCATAATCTGGTTACGCTTGATCACTTCCTGAATTTTATAACGGTGTTTGATATTGGTCCGTTTAAATGTCGGCGTATCATCGACATCTTCTTCGCCGCCGACGAATTCAACATCGTCATCATCTTTTTTATTTTTACGTTTTTTGCCTTTTGCTGTGTCATCGTCTTCATCGTCATCTTCAGATTCAACGACATCATCAGGCTGCTGTTCTGCAATCAGGGCCTGACGATCAGCGATCGGAATACGGTAATAATCCGGATGAATTTCAGGAAATGGCAGGAAGCCGTGACGATTGCCGCCATAATCAACAAATGCGGCCTGCAGAGAAGGCTCTACCCGGGTCACTTTCACCAGATAGATATTGCCTTTCAGCGTTTTACGAACAGTGTTTTCAAAGTCAAAATCATCAAGTCGGTTATCATCCAATACAACAGCGACACGCGTCTCCTCGGCGTGTGTCGCATCGATAAGCATTTTTTTTGTCATTTTTCATGTCCTTAAGAAGCATGACTCACCCCGATTCACATCCGGTAGCCATACTTTTCATATGTTAGTTTTACAGCGTAGGTGAGGTTTATAGAAGAAACTTAAAATTTTGACGCAAAGGGAATAGCCATCCTTGCTAAAAATCTATCTACCCCAAACTCCTTATATTCAATAAGTTACGCCAAATTTTTGTTCGTTTTGTAAAAAATCCGGTCGATACGTAAATAGGCGAGGTATAGTCCTTCCTCTGCACATAATCGAACCGGACTTATCCAATCCAGTTGAAAGCTTAAACAGTTAACATGATTCGTTCAACATAGAATTACAGTCAGGCAATTGCCTAACGGCAATAAAAGCTCTATACTTGATATAAACACGATCAGGGGTTTTTCACGTGTTACGACATATAAAAAAATTTTTAGTGCTGCTGGCCTTTGTTACTCTGGCTTTCAGCATAAACCAGGCCAGTGCGGCCGAGGTTAAAAACATCCGTTTTGGCAAAAACGGTGAGGCCACCCGTATTGTCATTGACAGCGCCGGTCCCCTTAAATACGAAATCGGTACGCTCCCCGAACCGCCGCGCATCGTCGTTAAAAGAGAAC
>JBNJDW010000097.1:0-7065 GCA_051745265.1 Pseudomonadota bacterium | reverse complement strand
AGCAGCTCATGACCATAACCGTTGGTGAACCCGCCGGATTGGAACCTGATCAACATCTGGAAGACATACCAGGTATGTCCAATGCAGGAGACGACAATGAATAAACCGGAATGGCAAGCCCTTGCCAGCCACAAAGCTGAACTTTCGGACCGTCCTATCAAACAGTTATTTACAGAAGATACAAACAGGTTTGATAAATTCTCCCTTCAGGTTGAAAACATCCTGTTTGATTATTCCAAAAACCTGCTGACCGATGAAACGCTGGAATTGCTCTTGCAGCTGCTCAATGCATCCGGCTTTGATAACTGGCGCGATCGCTTTTTCATGGGCGAGCATGTCAACACGACTGAAAAACGCGCCGCGCAGCATATGGCGCTGCGGCTGCCTGATGAGGCCTCTGTTCTGATTGACGGGACAGATGTCATCCCAGATATCGTCAAGAGCCGAGAAAAACTGCGTAAATTCACCAAATCTGTACGGGAACGCCATTGGACAGGCCATTCCGGCAAGGCCATTGAACATATCGTGCATATCGGCATCGGCGGGTCATATCTGGGTCCCAAAATGGTGACCGAGGCACTGGCGCATTATCACCACCCTGACCTGACCTGCAGCTTTGTATCAAATGTTGACGGCCATGATATTGATGAAGTCATTAAACATTTTAATCCTGAAACGACCCTGTTCCTGATTGCCTCGAAGACCTTTACCACGCAGGAAACAATGATGAACGCCCGGACGGCCCGTGACTGGATTACCGGGCATTTTGGCACATCCGATGCCGTCGCCAAACATTTTGTGGCCCTGTCCACCAATACTGAGGCTGTAACCGAGTTTGGTATAGATCCTGAAAATATGTTTGAATTCTGGGATTGGGTTGGCGGCCGTTACAGCCTCTGGTCTGCGATCGGCGCCCCCATTGCGATTATGATTGGTATGGACCGTTTTGAAGATCTGCTGGAGGGGGCCAACGCCATGGACCAGCATTTCAAAACCGCGCCTGCCAAAGAAAACCTGCCGGTATTGCTGGCGCTGGTCGGTATCTGGAACCGTAATTTCCTTGAATATCCGTTTTACAGTGTCGTGACCTATGACAACCGGCTTGAACTGTTACCGCAATGGCTGCAGCAGACCGATATGGAGAGCAATGGCAAATCCGTTGATCGCGCCGGCCAAAAAACCGATTATGTCACCGGGCCTATGATTATGGGCGGCGCCGGAACAGATGTGCAGCATTCCTTTTTCCAATGGATGCATCAGGGCACCGATCCAACGCCCATCGATTTCATCATCTGCGCCAAACCGGATCATAAACATCCCAAACATCACCAGACACTGATCACCCATTTCCTCGCCCAACAGCGGGCCTTGATGGAGGGCGTTAAAAACAGCGAAGAGCCACACCGGAATTTCCCCGGCAACCGGCCCTCAAATGCCCTTATTCTGGATACGCTGACCCCTTACACGCTGGGTCAGCTGCTGGCGGCTTATGAACATAAGATTTTTGTGCAGGGCGTCGTCTGGAACATCAACAGCTTTGATCAGTTCGGGGTTGAACTTGGCAAAACCATGGCCAAGGATCTGCAGACCGATTGGGATGCGCCGGATGAAAACTATGACAGCTCGACCCTGGGCCAGCTGGCGCATATCAAAAATCACTTTGGTGGTTAATTATACCGTTAATTACCGCGGTTAATTTTCCGCCAGTTGGCAACATTACGGTTATGTTCTGCCAAAGTCTTGGCAAAGACATGACCACCGGTGCCATCGGCGACAAAATACAGATAATCATGTTCTTCGGGGTTTAACACGGCTTCAAGGCTTGCACGACCCGGATTGGCAATAGGCCCCGGCGGCAGCCCCGGAACGAAATAGGTATTATATTCATCTTCCCGTTTAAGATCTTTGAAATACAGTTTACGATCCAGCTTCTTTTTACCCTTGGTGATCGCATAAATCACTGTCGGATCAGACTGTAAGGGCATGCCCAGACGCAAACGGTTTACAAAAACCCCGGCAACGCGTGACCGTTCTGATGCCACCCCGGTTTCTTTTTCAACGATGGAGGCCAGAATGACGGCGTCTTCTTTGCTTTCAAGCGGCAGGTCCTCGGCCCGGTCTTCCCACAATTCATCCAGCGTCTTCTGCATAGAGGCTTGCATACGTTCAACAATCTTTGAACGCGGATCATTGCGGATATAAGAATAGCTTTCGGGCAGCAATGTACCTTCGGGCGGGATTTCAGTGATTTCACCCTGCATAACGTCCGCTGCATTAATGATATCTATGATTTCAACGCTGGTCCTGCCCTCGGGAATCGTCACCTGACGTTGGATCGTTTTACCGGAATGCAAAAGCGCCAAGACGTCACTGGCAGGCATTTTGGCGGGAACCAGATATTCCCCGGCCTTCAGCGAAAGGCCGCCATCCTGAAAACGCGCGACATAGGGAAAGATCATGGCCGTTCGCGGGTCCAGAATCTCTTCGGCTTCCAATTGCCGGGAAATCTTGCTGATCGAACTGCCGGGCTCGACAAAGATGATTTTCTGCTCTGCCAGCGGTCCGGGGGATTTCATCAACCACAGGCCATAAACGACCAGAACGGCAACGCAGAGGATCCCC
The DNA here is from genome assembly GCA_051745265.1 of Pseudomonadota bacterium. Classification (GTDB taxonomy): domain Bacteria; phylum Pseudomonadota; class Alphaproteobacteria; order Micavibrionales; family CSBR16-224; genus JBNJDW01. The sequence goes on along the minus strand of JBNJDW010000097.1, from coordinate 4,443 downwards.
GTAAAGAACAGCGCCATAAGAGCATTAAAAATCTTCATCTAGACCGCTTTAAAAATCAAAGACGCATTCGTACCGCCAAAACCAAAGGAATTGGACAACACAGCGTTAATTTCCCGCTCCTTGGCCTTATGAGGTACCAGATCCAGCCCTTCGGCTTCTTCTGCCGGGGTATCCAGATTTAAGGTTGGCGGGGCAATATTGTCCTGAATGGCTTTGACGCTGTAGATTGCTTCAACGGCGCCCGCAGCGCCCAGCAAATGGCCGATTGCAGATTTCGTTGAGGATATGCTGATATCTTTCACAGCATCACCAAACAGGCGTTTAACCGCGCCCAGTTCAATCACATCGCCAAGCGGGGTCGAAGTGCCATGGGCATTGATGTAATCAATTTCATTAACCGCAAGGCCGGAGCGCTTCATGGCCGCTTCCATCGCCCGGTAGCCACCGTTACCATCCATGGCAGGCGCGGTAATATGATGGGCATCACCCGACAGGCCGTAACCGACGACTTCGGCGTAGATTTTAGCCCCTCTGGCTTTGGCATGTTCATATTCTTCCAAGACGACTGTACCGGCGCCCTCACCGATGACAAAGCCGTCACGGCCCTGATCAAACGGACGTGAAGCCTGTTCGGGCGTATCATTATACCCTGTCGACAAAGCCTTGCAGGCGGCAAAGCCACCAACACCAATACGGTTAATGGCAGCTTCAGCACCGCCGGCAACCATAACATCGGCATCATCCAGCATAATCAGGCGCGCGGCATCGCCAATGGCGTGCGTACCCGTCGCGCAGGCGGTGACCACAGCATGGTTCGGGCCTTTAAACCCGTATTTGATTGAAACCTGCCCTGAAATCAGATTAATCAGGGATGAGGCAATAAAGAAGGGTGAAATCCGCCGCGGGCCTTTTTCAGCCAGCATGATAGACGTATCATGGATATTGGTCAGACCACCAATGCCAGAGCCGATCAACACACCTGTCCGGCAACGGCTTTCGTCGTCTTCGGGCTGCCAGCCGCTGTCTTCAACAGCTTCCATGGCGGCTGAATATCCGTAATGGATAAAGCGATCCATTTTCTTTTGTTCTTTGGGAGAGACAAAGCGGTCCAGATTATACAAATGCGCTTCATCGCCATCTGTCATCGGCACTTCGCCGCCGATTTGTGACGGCAGGTCTGATGCATCAAAGCCCGCAATTTTATTAATACCACTGGCCCCGGCGGTAATTTGCTGCCAGTTATAATCGACCCCCACCCCTAACGGTGAAACCATTCCAAGACCCGTTATCACAACACGGCGCATAAGCCTCTCCTCACTTATTATTTTTCTGCTCAAAGCCTAATTGATATAGCACAATTGTACTACAAAAGAAAACGGCCCACATAAAAATTTACGTGGACCGATTTTCTAAAAAACTTTAAAGCCTGATTACGCAGCTTCAGCGTTCTTTTCGATGAAGGTAACGGCCTGGCCGATGGTTGTAATGTTTTCAACCTGATCATCCGGAATTTCAACACCGAATTCTTCTTCAAAGGCCATAACCAGCTCAACAATGTCAAGACTGTCAGCGCCCAGGTCGTCGATAAAGCTGGCTTCCGGCTTTACTTTGCCTTCGTCAACGCCAAGATGTTCAACGACGATTTTTGATACTCTGCTTTGTACATCACTCATAATTCTAACCTCTCCAAGGCAGTTATTTCACTGTAACAGGTATTAACCTGGGTGGATGGATAGCATAATTCAACATTATTGCAAAGCTTTTTTAAAATCAGATCATCGCCATGCCGCCATTAACATGCAGAGTCTGGCCTGTCATATAGCCGGCATCCTCGGACGCAAGGTACGTCACGGCCGCCGCAATGTCTTCGGGACTGCCCATTTTACCGGCCGGAATATTGGCCACCAGCTTGTCATGCTGATCATCGCCCAGCTCATCTGTCATCGCCGTCTTGATAAAGCCCGGCGCCACACAGTTAACCGTAATACCCCGATTGGCAATTTCGGCGGCCATTGATTTTGACATGCCGATCATCCCGGCTTTGGAAGCGCAGTAATTCGCCTGCCCCGGATTACCGGTTACACCAACGATCGAGGTAATATTGATAATCCGTCCCCAGCGGCGCTTCATCATCCCGCGCATCACCGCGCGTGACAGACGAAAGGCAGAGGTCAGATTGACATCCAGAACCGATTGCCAGTCTTCATCCTTCATCCGCATAACCAGACCGTCACGGGTCAGACCGGCGTTATTGACCAGAATATCGATCTGGCCCATTTTTTCTTCGGCCTCTTTGATCACCGCATTTGTTGCATCAGCATCATCAAGCGCGCCAACAACAACATGGGCACGGTCGCCCAGCTCGGCTGCCAGTGTTTCCAATGCCTCGGCTTTACGGCCATTTAAGGCAACCGTTGCGCCTTGCCCGTGCAGATATTTTGCAATTGCACCGCCAATACCACCTGAGGCCCCTGTCACCAAAGCCGTTTTACCTGTCAGATCAAACATATTTTCTCCTTAAATTCTTCTTTCGATAATTATTATAGCAACAGCACTTAGCCTTTTAGAAAGGCCTCAATATCAGCTGGCGTCTGAATGGAAACCGCTGGCAAGGCCCGGTCAATCCGCTTGGTCAAGCCGGACAAGACTTTACCGGCACCGACCTCAACCAATTGTTCAACACCGCGTTCCTTCATATAAAGCACAGATTCGCGCCACCGTACCATGCCGGTGACCTGCTCAACCAGCAATTCACGAATTTCCTCAGGCACCAGAACTTCGCGGGCCGTCATATTGGCAATCACCGGCACGACAGGCGCTTTAATTTCCACCTCTGCCAACGCTTCGCGCATCCGGTCTGCCGCAGGCGCCATCAGGGCGCAATGGAACGGCGCGCTGACCGGCAACAATACCGATTTACGGGCACCGCGCTCAGAGGCCAGCTCAATCGCAGCCTCGACCGCGTCTTTATGACCGCTGATCACCACCTGCCCATTGGCGTTATCATTGGCCGCCGCGCAGATTTGACCGTCTTTTGAGACATCTGCTGCGATGGCGACAATATCGGTATAATCCAGCCCCAGTATGGCCGCCATGGCGCCCACGCCGACCGGAACGGCTTTTTGCATGGCGGTGCCGCGTATTTTCAGCAATCGGGCGGTATCGGCAAGGGTCAAAGCCTTCATCGCGGTTAATGCTGAATATTCCCCCAGTGAATGGCCGGCGGCCATAAGGATCGAATCATCATTTTCAAAATCAATGCCGCCTTCAGTTTCCAGCACCCGGGTGATGGCAAGGCTGACGGCCATCAAGGCCGGCTGTGTGTTTTCTGTCAGGTTCAGATCGCTTTCCGGCCCTTCGAATATTATCTTGGACAGGTTTTGTGACAAGGCGCTGTCGACCTCTTCAAAAACCTCTCTTGCAACTGGAAAGGCATCATATATTTCTTTTCCCATGCCGACAAACTGGCTGCCCTGCCCCGGAAACACGAACGCTTTTTTCATTTAATCCTCATTATCAGGTTGAAAGTCGGGTGAGTTTAACGATTTGACTAAAAGCGATCAAGACATATTGACCACAGCCGTTTTTAAGATAAGCTCCGAACGATGAAAAAAGCAAAGACACAGAAAGAATGGTGGAAGGGCGCCGTCATTTATCAGATCTATCCCCGCAGTTATCAGGATAGTAATGGTGATGGTATTGGCGACATTCCGGGCATTATCAGCAGATTACCCTATATCGCCGATCTTGGGGTCGACGGTATATGGCTGTCACCTTTTTTCAGATCACCGATGAAGGATTACGGATACGATGTTTCTGATTATCTGGATGTTGATCCGATGTTCGGCACGCTGGATGATTTTAAAGAATTGCTCGACACGGCGCATGATCTGGGTCTGAAGGTCATTATTGATCAGGTTTACAGCCATACGTCGGACCGGCATTTATGGTTTAAGGAAAGCCGCCAGAACAAAACCAATCCCAAAGCCGATTGGTATGTCTGGGCCGATCCCAAGCCCGATGGTACAGAACCGAATAACTGGCTGGCAGAATTTGGCGGCGCGGCGTGGAGCTTTGATATCCGCCGCGGGCAGTATTACAAACATAACTTTCAGCCGTCCATGCCTGACTTAAATCTTTATAATCCGGAAGTGCGCGAGGCAATCAGCAATGTCATGCGTTTCTGGCTGGAACTGGGCGTTGACGGTTTCCGTCTTGATGTCGCCAATATGTATCTGTATGACCGCGAATTCCGCGATAACCCGCCCAAAGTACAGGGTTACACCCGTTTTGGTTCTAAACTGGGTGAAGAGGGCTTTTTCTACCCGTATGACATGCAGTATCATGTCTATAACAAATGCCGGCCCGAAAATATTGACGTGCTAAAAATGCTCCGTAAAGTCTGTAACGAGCGCGAAGGCACGATGATGGTCGGCGAAATGT
>JBNJDW010000096.1:0-7121 GCA_051745265.1 Pseudomonadota bacterium | reverse complement strand
CGGGTAACACGCGACGGCCATTGCGGGTCAAATTCCCATTGCAGGTCTTCACAATGCGTTTGTATAAGCTTGACGTTGCTGTCTGCCCCATTCTGCCGGGCGGCATAAAAAGCTTTCTCCATATGTTCGAAAGGCAGCTCACAATTTTCCAAAACGTAATCAAGCTTGCTGTGCTGTTCAGGATCACGGGCCAGTATTTCCAGGACTGTGGGGTTTTCTTCTTCCTCATCCGCATATTTATTGACCGGCAGGCAAACATCGCCGCCTGTTGAAATCAGATGTTTGAAGTACTGATCTTCGGGCCATTGGGCGGCTTCGGCGATGAGGGAATGACCATCCCAATCATATTCATTGGGTGTCTCACAAAGGGCAACAACCCGGGAAAACAGAAAAAAGTTATGATATTCATAAGCTGCTTTGACGGTCTGCAGCGGCGAATCCAAAGAAACGGGATCAAGTTTTGCATCTTCGCGTTCAGCCCGCAGAATAAGAGAATCAGACATCTGGGCATTTCTTGTCTGTAAGGCATGTTTCAGAGCATGTGAATAATCAAAATCAACAGCAGGATGTTCTATTAAGGATTCTATAAAACGAATATCGCGGTGATCAATGGCTGACTGCGCCGCTGATAGGCCGGAATCTACCGGCTGAAACGGCGATGCGCCTTTTTGCAAAGCCTGTGTTATCGCCTGATATCGCCCGGTTGAATGATTCTGGACAAGATCTAACAGTGCTCTGTCATCTTTTTTAGCCATTTTTATACACTCTCCAATTTAAGACCGCTCTATAGGAGGAATAGTACACTTTTAATGGCAAAAAGTCAATTATGAAAACTCACTGGAAAAGCGGCCCATCAGCAAGGAAGTTCCGATAATATCCTGTTGGCACCATTGCATGCTCCTGATCGAAACGGACACTGTCCAGAATGCTGCCAAAAACCGGCTCCCAATCTTCAAAAGCAGCACCATTGGCCTGACATGTAAATCTGTAACGGTTGCCGCCATAGATTGTCGCTACCATGCTGGCCCGCATTGTATCGGCAGCATCGTCTGTTACATTATCTGCGCTTACCGCCTGTTGTGTGCCGACAGGTGCCGGCAAAGCGTCCTCTTCAGCGACGACATCGGTCACGGCCATTGGTGTGTCGACCAAAAGATTATCCCAGGTAATCTGTACCGAGCTTGCATATCCCTGCCCCAGACCTGCCGGTGCATGGAATTTTAAAACATGATAATTCGGATAATCCGGCAGAACATCTTCGGCCCAAAAGCTTTGATCAAGCGTTGCCGGTACAGCTTTGTCCATAAGTTTTTGAGGATAAAGATTAAGCCGCCCGTCTTTTACCGCTGACATGGCGCATTCTACCTGATCCTGTCCATGCATGGGTGCAATACGAAACCGTTCTGTTCCGGAATCCGGTACATTCATACGCCAGGTATCCGGATACATTACAGAATAACCGAAATCCGGATCGTTATAAACGAAAACATCCGCATGGGCAGCGCCCCCCATTAATAATGTTGTTAGCGCCAGGGCTGGTAAAATATTCTTAATCTTCACGATATCTCTCCTAATACAAAGCTCGTTTCATTTTGCGCAAAAGCTGAGGCAATGAAAAGCCTTAAATTCCATTTTTACCAAGGATTTGTTTAAATTCACTGAATCGCAGCACCCCTGTTGTAAATAAAAGCCCAAAATACAGCATAATACCACCGCCGACCAGACCAGAAAGCACAATGATCTGCATCCATAAACTTTCTACAGAAATAATGCTCTTAAAAAAGATCAACGCCGCGCCCATTATCAAGGACGCCATCAGGGCTTTGAACACTGTCTGTTTAACATCGGACCAGATATCAAAATGATTGCGCTGCACATTACGAACCAACAGACCGACATTAATCCAGGCCGCAATGGCCGTGGCCGCGGCAATACCGACATGACCAAAAGGAAAAATCAGCAGAATGCCAAGGCCGATATTACACAGCGTCGCAATAATCGCATATTTAACCGGGGTCTTTGTGTTCTCAGAGGCATAAAACACAGTGCTGAACACCTTAACCAGCACAAAGGCCGGCAACCCAACCGCATAGGCGTTCAAAGCAACAGAAGAGGCCAGACTGGCCATGCGATCAAACGCACCGCGTTCAAACAGAACAATCATAATGAACCCGGACAATGATATCAGCGCGATTGCCGCCGGTATGGACAGAATCAGGCTGTATTTGACGGCCTGACGGGTCAGTGTGGTTGATCCTTCATGATCACGGGCCTTGATTTTACGCGCCAGCATCGGCAGCAGCGCCGTGCCGATTGCAATACCGATCACAGCCAAAGGCAATTGATACAGCCGATCGGCATAATACAGATAGGAAATGGCCCCTTGCTCCAGAAAAGATGCCAGTATCATATCAACGAATAAATTAATCTGAACCACCCCGGCGCCGATACAGGCCGGGCCCATCAGCCGGAACATTTTACGGGTCTCGGTATTCAATACGGGTTTGCTGATCGGGAAGTTGACCTTGAAACGATAGCTGTTCATCAGCATCCAAATCAGCTGAACGATCCCTGATATAGTCACCGCATAGGCCATGGCATGCGCCGGAGTCTCAGTATAACCGGCAAAGCCCAGCAAACCGGCAATAATCGTCAGGTTAAAGAAAATCGGCGCCACGGCAAAAGCGGCAAAACGGCTGAAAGAATTCAGCACCCCGCCATAAAGCGCCACCACCGAAATCAGCAGGATATAAGGAAAGGTGATCCGCGCCAGATCAACGGCAGCATCATAGCGTACCGGATCATCGGTAAAACCGGGCGTAATAACATTAATAACCCAGGGCATGCCGATAATCATGGCAATGGTAAAGGGAATCATCAGCGCCAGCATCACGCCCTGCACCTGACTGGCAAAGCGAAGTGCATCGGCCCTGCCCTGTTTTTCCTCTATCCCTGAGAACATCGGTACAAAGGCGATGCTAAAGGCGCCTTCTGCGGTAATACGGCGGAAAAAATTGGGCAGTTTCAGGGCGACAAAGAAGGCATCGGCAATCGGCCCCGCCCCTAAAAACGCAGCCGTCAGGATATCACGGGCAAACCCCGCAATGCGGCTGAGCATTGTCAGGCTTCCAACAGTGGCCATGGCGCGGAAAAGACCCATTTTTAGACTTTCATTACCCCGTTCAAAGTGTTAATTTGCAGCATACACAGAAAAAAAGCGAAATGCCAGAGATGACAGATAATCAGGAAGCCGAATGGTTCGGCACACGTAAAGTCAATCCCAAAGACAAAACCGGCCTTGTCGGTGAAGTTTTTGAATCGGTTGCCGACAATTATGATCTGATGAATGACGTCATGTCCGGCGGTGTTCACCGGTTGTGGAAGGACAGCCTGATCCGTATGATCGCGCCGATTCAAGGGTTGCGTTACCTGGATGTTGCCGGGGGAACCGGTGATATTGCCTTTCGGCTCCATCGTAAAACAGCGGGACAGGCTGATATTACCGTCTGCGATATTAACCCTGAAATGCTGCGTGTCGGTAAAAACCGGGCGATTGACCGCGGCATCCTTGAAGGCCTGACCTGGGCTGAAGGCAATGCCGAAAAACTGCCTTTTGAAGATAACAGCTTTGATGTCTATACAATCTCTTTTGGTCTTCGCAATGTGGCCCATATTGATGATGCCCTCAAAGATGCCTTGCGCGTATTAAAACCCGGCGGCCGGTTTTATTGTCTGGAATTCAGCGCGGTCAAGGCACCGGTGCTGGATAAACTGTATGATCTGTATTCGTTTAAATTTATCCCGCGTTTTGGCAGCCTGATTGCCAAAGACCGTGACAGCTATCAATATCTGGTCGAAAGCATTCGTCAGTTCCCAAAACAGGCCGAATTAAAAAAGCGGATGGAAAATGCCGGTTTTGAACGTACCGCCGTTCGTAACCTGTCCTTTGGCGTGGCGGCCATTCACAGCGGATATAAACCTTTATAAACTTATTTTTTTAGGAGATTAAACAATGGAAAAACTTAACATAAACCTGCAAATTCTTGATCATGCACGCGATCTTAGCCTGCCCAATTATGCCACCGATCAATCGGCCGGTATGGATCTGGAAGCTGCGATTGATGCCCCGCTGACCTTAAAACCGGGGGAGCGCAAAATTGTTCCAACCGGGTTGTCTATGGCCTTGCCGGCAGGATATGAAGCGCAAATCCGCCCCCGTTCCGGCCTTGCCTTTAAACATGGTGTTACGGTTCTGAATTCGCCGGGTACGATTGATGCCGATTACCGCGGCGAAATCAAAGTCATTCTGGCCAATCTGGGTGACGAGGATTTCACCATTGAACGCGGTATGCGGATTGCCCAGATGGTTATTGCCCGTCATGAACAGGCTGTATGGGCCGTCGTTGACACACTGGAAGACACAGAACGCGGCGCAGGCGGATTCGGATCGACCGGTACAGCAGCCCTGAAAACCAAAACTGCCTGATGATATGCAGACAGATGCACAGCCAAAAAGCGGCCTGACGCCGATGATGGTCCAGTACTGGGACCTTAAGGAGCAATATTCCGATTGCCTCCTGTTTTATCGTATGGGCGATTTTTACGAGCTCTTTTTTGATGATGCGCTGCTGGCCGCAGATGTGCTGGATATTACCCTGACCAAACGCGGTGCGCATAAGGGTGATGATATCCCGATGTGCGGTGTGCCCTTTCACAGCTATGAAAGCTATCTTGCCAAATTGATCCGTCACGGTTTTAAAGTCGCCATTTGCGAGCAAACCGAAACCCCGGAACAGGCCAAGGCCAGAGGCGGCTATAAGGCGTTGGTCAACCGTGATGTTGTCCGTATTGTGACGCAAGGCACGCTGACCGAAGACAACCTGCTTGATAAGAATACCAATAATTACCTGGCCTGCCTTGCCCGGGTTGCGGATGGTATCGGCCTTGCCTGGATAGACATGTCGACCGGTGAGTTCTGGCTGCAGCCTTTGGTTAAATCCATCAGCACCGCGCTTGACCGCATTCAGCCCAAGGAAATTCTGATTTCTGACCGATTGCAGCAGGACCCCGATTTGTTTGACTGCTTTGCCCAGTTTAAAGATATTCTGACCATTCAACCACAAGCGCGTTTTGATGTCACCAACGCTCAGAAGCGGCTGGAAAACCTGTTCGGGGTCAAAACGCTGGAAAGCTTCGGCGGCTTTCATCGTGCTGAAATTGCCGCGGCCGGTAGTCTGGTTGACTATATCCACCTGACGCAAAAAGGCAAAATGCCCCGTCTGTCACCGCCCCGGCAATTGCCGCTGGGCACAGTCATGGAAATTGACAGCGCCACGCGTCGCAATCTGGAACTGACGCTGACCCTGCAGGGCGAACGTAAAGGCAGCCTGCTGGCCTGTATTGATATGACAGTCACCGGCGCCGGATCACGATTATTGGCCACCCGGGTGAATATGCCGCTGACCGATGTGACAGACATCAACCACCGGCTCGATTTTGTTGATTTCTTTCTTCAACAGACACAGGCCCGGGATCAGAGCCGTGAATTTTTAAAACACTGTCCGGATATGGAGCGGGCCCTGGCCCGGCTGTCTTTGGGCCGCGGCGGACCGCGCGATCTGTCGATGATCCGTGACACCCTGTCGCAAAGCGTGGCGCTGTTTACGCTGTTAAATGATATTGAAGCGCCGCTGTCCGGCATGCCCGCGCATTTAACGGCAGCGCTTGACTGGATGAAAATCTGGGGGCGGCATCATCCGCTGATCGACCGGCTGCAACGGGCCTTAAAAACCGATCTGCCGACCCTCGCCCGTGATGGCGGTTTTATTGCCTATGGCTATTCACCGCAGCTTGATGAAGTTCTGGTTCTTAAAGACGAAAGCCGAAGATTAATCGCCGGACTGCAAAAGAAATATAGTGATATTTCCGGTATATCGACCTTAAAAATTAAGCATAACAATATATTAGGATATTTTGTTGAAGTCACATCTCAGCATGCTGATAAGCTGATGACCAGTGATGGCAAACCCAAGGATGATAATATCTTTATCCATCGCCAGACTTTGGCCAATTGTGTGCGCTTTACCACTGTTGAGTTAAATGATCTGGAAAGCAAGATTACCGGCGCTGCTGACAAAGCGCTGGCGCTTGAGCTTGAACTGTTTAATGACCTTGTCAAAGAAGTGCTGGACCATGGCGCGCCGATCAGTGACGCTGCCAGCGCCCTTGCCGAAATTGATGTTGCCGCAGCGCTTGCCAAACTGGCAGAGGCCAAAGAATATTGCCGCCCGGCCTTAAGCGAAACGCTTGATTTTGATATCAAAGACGGGCGTCATCCGGTTGTTGAAGCGGCGCTGAAAACGCAAGACGATCAGGTCTTCATGGCCAATGATTGCGCTTTATCGGGCCATGACCGGCTCTGGCTGTTAACCGGTCCGAATATGGCCGGTAAATCGACATTTTTGCGACAGAATGCTTTGATTGCGCTGATGGCGCAAATGGGCTCCTATGTACCGGCAGCCTCGGCCAGTATTGGTATTGTTGACCGGTTATTCAGTCGTGTGGGCGCCTCCGACGATCTGGCCCGCGGGCAATCGACTTTTATGGTCGAAATGGTTGAAACCGCAACAATTTTGAATCAGGCGACGGATCGCTCACTGGTTATTCTGGATGAAATCGGTCGTGGCACAGCGACCTTTGACGGCCTGTCCATTGCCTGGGCCTGTATCGAACAACTGCACGAAATCAACCGTTGCCGCACACTGTTTGCCACCCATTACCATGAACTGACCAGCCTGGAAGAAAAACTGTCTCACCTGTCCTGTTACAGTATGCGGGTACGGGAATGGCAGGATGAAATTATCTTCATGCATGAGGTCATAAAAGGCGCGGCAGATCGGTCCTATGGTATCCATGTCGGTAAAATCGCCGGATTGCCGCCAGCCGTCATCCAGCGGGCCGAACAGATATTACAGATACTGGAAACCGGTAAGAAATCGGAAAGCCTGCTGCAGCTCTCGAATGAGTTGCCGCTGTTTCAGGCGGCAGCCCCGGCCCCTTCACAGCCGGAATCGCCTGTTCTTGAGTGTCTTGATACAGTAAACCCGGATGATCTGAGCCCA
>JBNJDW010000095.1:0-7240 GCA_051745265.1 Pseudomonadota bacterium | reverse complement strand
AATCCCCGTATCCTCGACGAGCAAATGTATCTTTTCATACTCATCGGTTTCGGAAGATGACGTCGTGACCCGCAGGGTGATTTTACCGCTTTCGGTAAACTTAACAGCATTACCGCAAAGATTAATTAAGATCTGCCGGATACGCGTCGGATCGCCGATATATGTTTTATTATTGATATCCTCCAGATGCGTTTCAAAACGCAGGCCTTTTTCCTCAGCCTTGACCTTCATAATCAGAACGACATCTTCGATGAGCTCAGATAAATCAAAGGGGATTTTCTCAAGATCAATGCTCTGCGTTTCGATCTTTGAAAAATCCAGAAGATCGTTAATCAGACTGAGCAGGGACTCTGTACTGACCCGCAGGACATTGACAAATTCCTTTTGCTTTTTGGTTAAAGGTTTTGACTGTGACAATATATTGCCGATACCGGCAATTACATTAATCGGTGTTCTGATTTCATGGCTCATATTGGCCAAAAATTCACTTTTGGCCACATTGGCCGCCTCTGCCCTGTCGCGTTCAATGCCCAGCTGATGCGTATTATCACGAAAAACTTCCAGCACCTGAACAAGCTTGTTGATTTCATCTGTGCTTGTATCTTCGACAATTTTCTTCGCAGATACCGATGATTTGCGCGTTTCACTATACAAGGCATCAACCATTGAATTCACCGGACGGATCACACGGGCGGTAATCATCCACCAGGTATAGCCGCTGAGAATACTGGCGCAGGCCAGCAATAATAAGCTGATCAGAATGGCCCGGGTTGCTTCCTGACGAATTTCTTCGACATATGTCGTATTCACATCCAACACGGCATCGGCCATATTATAAAGCGATTCCACAGCCTGATAGGCAAGCTCAAGCCACATTTCAACCGTAATCGGATAGCTCGGCTCTTCCATCGGTAAAACGGATGGTGGCCGGTCAAACAGGCTTTTAACATGTTCAAACGTGACATGATAATGCGTTTCCGCTTCTTCCAAATACGGCAATATATCCTTTTCCCAACGGCTATCGATGACAGAGCCCCGGGCAATCTGCAAACCGTATTCAATCCGGTTGCGCCAGACGGCCAGTTTCTCTTCTGTCTCGACGGTGGGGAATTTATTCTGCGCGATCATCCGGCCAAGAATGGTATATTCCCGCCCGACATATTCACTGACATCCCAGATAAGCTGGGTAATGCGCATTTGACGTGTAATTGCCGGATTATACAGGGTTATTTCCCGTGTATAGGATTCAATCAGATTATCAATATTTTCAATAAGCTTGTTAGATTTTTCAAATAAACGATCAGACAGTCTTTCCTGCACCGCATTATCAGCCTGTAAACTGTCATCCAAACGTTCGCGCAGAATTTTCCATTCCGCATAGCTGGTCTGAACATCCAGAAATGCTGGCGTAAAGTCCTGACTTTCATATAGAGACAATGCAGAAAACGCCCGTTCCAGCGATGTATCCGTAACCCTTCGGCTGCGCTGCAATTCATCATTCAGGATTTCATAGGAAGACTCCGGCACAAACATGATCGAAACCGACGCCGCACGTTCCAGCGCAAAAAATTTCTTGGCCGTATACAAATGGGCAACAGCATCCGATGTCTGCTGCATTTCCAGCGCTTCGTGATAATTGGCCACCGATTTATATGTCAGATAACCTAAAGGCAGGGCAACCAGAATATTCAGGATGGAAATCACGACCAAAAGAATGGTCCGAATGGAATAATGTGAATTATATTGCATCTTTCAGCGCACCATTACCGATCCAGAAACTCTCTATAGTTCAGCCATGTTTAATTGCCGCGTCATTATCAGACCCTTAATTATCAGCGAAATTCTATAGATGGCTATGTCTTTAAACTATAACGGGAAATTTTCGAATTACAAATTATTTCCTTTTCTTCCCTGACAGTAAAACAAAGTGGGGAACATATCAGCCGTTAAAAACATTGGTAACGCACAGTTTTAAATACCAAATTCATCATCAATTTGAAGGAGACTAAAATGAAACAGAGTTTACTGATTGCCGCCCTGGCAATGACCCTTACGCCAGCCGGATTTGCAATGGCTGATCCGGCCAAGGATGACAAGAAATCTATGGACAAAATAAAATATCACATTGAAAAGGCCGATACGAATGACGATGATATGCTGTCCAAAGCCGAAGTCATGGCCTTTGCCGGTGAAAAATTCGAAAAGGCCGATCTTAATGGTGACAACCAGCTTTCAGCAGAGGAGCTTAAAACCCTCAAAATGAAAGAATATAAAGATATGAAGAAGAAATATAAGCGTAAACATAAGAAAGACGGCGATAAAGCCGATCCTGATGTTGCCGATGAATAAACAATAGTCTCAGGAAAAAGCCCGCCGAAGCGGGCTTTTTTTATATCGCATTTATAATCATTTTCAAAAAAGACGCCAGCAACAAAACGCTGAGCAGCCCGCCACACCATAAACCGACAAACCACAGCCACTGTTTTAATCGCGGATGATGGTTAATCTGTTTTTGCAGAGTCTTAATACATTGCTTCATGGCCGCTTTTCCCACGAAACACGTAATAAGACCAGGCTGTATAGGCCAGAATAACCGGCAGCAGAATAACAGTGCCAATTAACAGCAGGGATAAAGACGTCGATGCGGCCGCGCCTTCCCAAAGCGTCACTTCAAAAGGAACGACCCAGGGCCACAGGCTGATACCAAGACCGATAAAACCCAGCAGGAAAATGGCATTGCTGACAATAAACGGTCTGATTTCCCGGCCTTTACGAATATCGATGAAAACCAGTATAAAACAAAGCGCCGTTAACAACGGCACTGGTGAGAAATACAGCAGATTGGGCATACTGAACCACAGGCTGTAAATCCGCTCAAACATCAGCGGCATGGCCACACTGATCATAACCATCGCAGCGCCAATCCACAGCAGGAAAAACGGCACAAGCTTTCGGGCCCAGCTTTGCGTTTCATCCTCGGTCTTCATATTGATCCAGGTGGAGCCCAGCAGACCATAACCACCAATCAGCGCCACGCCTGTTGCCATGGCCAGCGGGTTTAGCCAGTCCATGGCGCCGCCGGCAAAGGCACGTCCTTCGACGGTAAAGCCCTGCACAAAATTACCCAGAACAACGCCCTGCATGAAGGCTGCCAGAACGGAGCCGCCAAAAAACGAATAATCCCAGAGCCGCCGCTGCCGGCCTTCGGCCTTGAACCTGAATTCAAAAGCAACGCCGCGGAAAATCAAGCCGATCAGCATAAAAATAATCGGCAAATACAGGGCCGGCATGATCACGGCAAAGGCCAGCGGAAAGGCCGCCAGCAATCCGCCGCCGCCCAATACCAGCCAGGTTTCATTGCCATCCCAGAACGGTGCCACCGAATTCATCATCCGGCTGCGGCATTTATCCGATGGCGCAAACGGAAACAAAATCCCCACGCCCAGATCAAAGCCATCCAACAGGACGTATAGAAAGACCGCCGTTGCAATCAGAACACCCCAAATCAGCGGCAAATCAAGCCAGGTTGAAAAATCGAGCATTATTGTCCTCCTTCATTCACAGGCGCGCTTATGTCTCTGGTGACCGTGGCTTCACGGCCAACACCGTAATAGGCGGGTGTGTCTGTTTTTGATGGCATCGGCCCTTTGCCGATCAATTTTAAAATATAATAGGTTCCGGCGCCGAAAATAAAGATATAGGCGATGATAAAGCATAACAACGAAATTGCCACATGACTGCCCAGTACCGGTGATACGGCATCTTCGGTGCGCAGAATACCATAGGCGGCATAAGGCTGACGTCCGACTTCGGTAACAAACCATCCGGCCAGCACCGCTATAAAACCGGACGGCGTCAAAGCCATACACCAAAACTGGAACCAGCGCGTATCAAATAACCGTTTGCGGAAATACAGCACAGCAGCAAATATGCCCGTGCCAATCATCAGAAAACCCACCGCCAGCATAATCCGAAATGACCAGAAAACCACACCGACCGGGGGGCGTTCTTCGCGCGGCCAGTCTTTCAGACCTTTAACCTCGCCATCCCATTCATGGGTCAGAATCATACTGGTCAGGTTGGGGATGGTCACGGCGTAATGATTGGTTTCCGCCTTGGAATCCGGTATGGCAAACAGGGTAAAGGGCGCGCCGCGCACTGTTTCCCACTGGCCTTCCATGGCGGCAACCTTGACCGGTTGATGTTTAAAGGTATTCAAACCATGCAGATCGCCGATGACAAGCTGTAAGGGGGCCACAAAAACGGCCATCAGCATCGCCATCCCGAACATGATTTTGGCATGTTTGACGTGGATTTTCCGCCACAAATAATACGCCCCGATGCCGCCAATGACAAAAGCCGTTGTCAGATAGGCCGCGGCCAGCATATGCATCAAACGGAACGGGAAGGACGGATTGAAAATGATCTCCAGCCAGTTTTCCGGATACAGAATTCCACCCTCCCCAATCGAATAGCCCTGCGGGGTTTGCATCCAGCTATTGGCCGACAGGATCCAGAACGCCGATAATGCCGTGCCCAGCGCAACAATCACGGTCGAGGCAAAATGCATCTTCGGGCTGACCCGATTCCAGCCAAACAGCATAACGCCCAGAAACGAGGATTCTAGAAAGAAGGCCGTTAAAACCTCATAGCCCAACAGCGGGCCGATGACATTGGCCAGCCGGTCGGAAAACACCGACCAGTTGGTTCCCAGCTGATAGGACATGACAATGCCCGAGACGACCCCCATACCGAAACAGACCGCAAAAATCTTGACCCACATTTTATAAATATCACGGTAAACCGTCTGCCCGGTGCGCAGCCAGCGCCATTCAACAACGGCCAGAAAACTGGCAAGCCCGATGGTAAAGGCCGGAAAAATAATATGAAAGGAAATGGTAAAGGCAAATTGTATCCGCGCCAATAATACCGGGTCCAGATCAAACATTTAATGCTCCTTGCATTGCGCCGCTGTTAATAAAAACTTTCCGTTTCACAGTCTAAACATATATACCTATTAGATAAAGAATTGTAGCAAAAAATTAAAGCGGATTATGACCAGAGACCCGGAGTATTCGAACCTGCAACATATGATCTATGATCTAAAGCATACGATTAACAAAAGCAGCGACCATGTGCCTTTTAATCAGTTACTGTCAATTGTTGGTGACCGGGCCTATGCCGCCATGCTTGTCTTGCCGGCTTTGCTGGCGGCCTCACCTTTAACCGCCATTCCCGGTATTTCCTTTTTTCTGGCACTGCTGATTATTTTTGTTTCCTCACAAATGCTGTTCAGACGCAAAACCATGTGGCTGCCGCACCGGCTGCATAATATGAAATTCAAAAAGCATAAAACCCTGCGGGCCATGTCTTATATGGAGAAACCGGCCAGAATTCTGGATAAAATCATGCGCCCGCGGCTGCTGTTTTTGACCGGCAGCATAGGGGAGAGCATTGTCGTCTTCCTCAGCTTTCTGTTGGCCATCGTCTCTATTCCAGCCATGGTAATTCCGCTGGCCAATCTGGTGCTGTGCGCCGCAATCCTGTTTTTCGCCATGGGATTGCTGGCCAAGGATGGGGTTGTTATCCTGATCGGCGCTATTATTGCCGCCGTTCCCATCTACATGATTATCAGTTTTATCCTGAGTACATAAAAAAATAATAATTTAATGTAACAATTATGGCCGGGCGACCTAATATAACTACGGCTACGATAAACCTAAGGGCAGATTTCACGTGAGAGTATCAAATCAAAAATTCCGGCAAACGCTTAGTCTTGCTGCGATCTGCGCTGCCTTGGCGGCCTGCACGCCGCATAGTATTGAGACTGCACCCACGCCGAATCTGGATCTGACACAAGACCAGTACGCCGCCCTGCCTTATAACGGCACTGTTGAATCCGAACCCTGGTATCATTATTTCAAAGATCCAGAACTCAACACGCTGATTGAACAGAGTTTCGGTCAGAATTTCGAAATACAGGCGGCGCTGGCCCGACTGGATGCCGCAGCGGCCCTCGCCCGTGAATCTGCGGCCGATTACAAACCCGCCATTGACGGCCTTGCCCGCAGCGAAGAAAGCATCATTGACGGCGACCGGCAGGATAATAACAGCGCCTTTGGACTTAATCTGGATTGGGAGGTCGATGCCTTTGGCCGCCTGCGGGCCTTGAATGAAGCCGACCGTCTTGAAGCCAAAGCCGCCGCCGAAGATGTTAAAGCCGCGCGGCTGGCCCTGTCAGCGACATTGGCCGAAACCTATTATGCGGCCCTGTCGCAGCATTTACAGCTTAACCTGCTGGCCGAACAGTCTGAACTGGATAATGAATTTCTCAACCTGTTGGACCTGAGATTCCAAGAAGGCGTCGGCAATCGTATAGACGTCCTTCAGCAACAAAGTCAGGTCGCCGAAACCCAAAGCCTGATTCCCCCGGTTGAGGCCAATTACCGTGAATTTGAAAACCGGCTTGATGTCCTTTTGGGCGGCGCGCCGGATGGCACGGATCATATAAATGATCAAAACAGCTTCCCCGACCTTGAAGATCTGCCGCCGCTGGGCGTGCCCTCTGATCTGTTACTGAACCGGCCGGATCTTCGCACGCTGCAAAAACGGCTGGTCGCGCAGGATGCCGAAATTGCCGCCGCCATTGCCGATCGCCTGCCGCGGATCACCCTGACCGGATCTCTGCTTTATACCAGTGGCGGTTCTGTTGATGGTGTCACCGGCTCCTTATTGGGCGCTTTGGTCCAGCCGCTGCTCGATTGGGGGCAACGCAAATCTGCCGTTGAGCGGAATAAAGCCCTGTATCGTGAACAGCTGGCCGAATTTACCCAGGCGTATTTAGACGCGGTGGAAGACGTTGAAAACACGCTGTACCGTGAAAACCGCCAACGCGAATATATTCGCCGCCTGCAAAACCGCGCCGATATCCTCCAGGAAAATGTTGAACAGGCCGAAGCCGTCTTCACCCAGGGCATCAGCGATTATCTTCCCGTTTTAACCGCATTGCAGAGCCTGCGGCTTGTCGAACGCAGCTTGATTGCTGAAAAATTTGCTTTAATTGAAAACCGTATCAATCTATACCGCGCCGTTGGCGGTTATATCCCGACGGAGACTTCAAAACAGGAGCTTGACCTATGATCAGGGCATTCATCGCCGCTTTTTTGCTGCTTACATTCACGGCCATATCCGCAGAGGCGCAGGATCGAGGCCCGACCTCGGTGACAAACACCGGGGTCGG
>JBNJDW010000094.1:0-7259 GCA_051745265.1 Pseudomonadota bacterium | reverse complement strand
TGGCTTTTTCCAGAAAATGAAATCGGGACAGTTGCTGTCGCGGGTAATTTCGGATGCGACGGTCATGCGCAGCTCCGTTGCTGAAAGCCTTATGGGGGTTGGGAAAAATTCCATCACGCTGCTGATCCTGATCGGGGTTATGTTTTATCAGGATTGGAAACTGACCCTGATTGCTTTGGTGGTCTTTCCTCTGGCTGCTATTTTTGTCATGAAGCTGGGCAGGCGCCTGCGTAAGGTATCAAGCCATGCCCAGCATGAACTGGGTGATTTATCGACCGATTTGACGCAGGCTTTTCAGGGTGTTCGTCATGTTAAGGCTTATGGCATGATTGAGCATGAAAATGACCGCGTAAACAATGGCGTAGAGAGAATATTTAAGCTGACAGTTAAGGGATTTCGTGTCTCAGCCTTGGCAACGCCATTGTCAGAAATGCTTAGCGGGCTTGCGATTGTGACCATCATTGTTTATGGCGGTTACCAGGTTATTGCCGGGGAAAGCACGGCAGGTCAGCTGTTTTCTTTTATCACGGCCTTTCTGCTGGCCTATGAACCAATGAAGCGTTTGGCAAAGCTGAATAATATTTTGCAAATTGGTCTGGCCGCCGCAGATCGTATCTTTAATATTCTGGATATTGAGCCGCATGTGAAGGATGAGCCTGACGCAAAGCCTTTGGTCACAGATAATTATACGGTTAGTTTTGAAAATGTCAGTTTCAGCTATCCTGACGGCACGGAAGCTCTGGAGGATGTTAATATTTCTGCCCCTTCAGGAAAAACGATTGCGTTGGTCGGGTCCTCGGGATCGGGGAAATCGACAATTATCAACCTTATACCGCGGTTTTATGATGTGCAGGCAGGCGCTGTTAAAATCGGCGGCACCGATATTCGGGATGTCAGTCTGAAATCTCTGCGGTCGAATATGGCGCTGGTTAGTCAGGAAGTCACGATATTTAATGATACGCTTCACGACAATATTGCCTACGGCACGCCGCAGGCGACACGCGAACAGGTTATTGAAGCGGCCAAATCCGCAGCCGCGCATGACTTTATCGTTAAACTGCCCGAAGGCTATGACACGATTGTCGGTGAACAGGGCGTAAAGCTTTCCGGCGGTCAACGGCAACGGGTGGCGATTGCCCGGGCCATGCTGCGTAATGCACCCATCCTGCTGCTGGATGAGGCGACATCGGCGCTGGATACAGAATCCGAACGTCTGGTCCAGAATGCGCTGGACCGTCTGCGCGAAGGCCGCACAACACTGGTGGTGGCGCATCGCATGTCAACGATCAAAAATGCCGATTATATTTATGTTCTGCAAGGCGGCAAAGTTGTGGAAGAGGGCGGTCATAACCAACTGCTTATTCAAAAAGGCGTCTATTCAAAGCTGTATGGCATGGATTTCAAGGAAACGGCCTGAGGGCTAAAATGCCCCTTTTCCTGATGGAATGTGTCGTGTAGCCAGATTGACGGAAAAGCGCATATATTGTACAATATGTAAATGATAAATCCGGCGATAAATAAATATGCTGTTTCTGAAGCTGCAAATAACGGCAACTGTTTTCCGGATGTTGTTATTGATAGTTTCGCAGATAAGATTACGTCATTAGAGATATCGGAAAATATAAAAAATACGCCTGTATCGCGGTTTCAAGAGCCAGAGATTTCTTTAACGGAAAGCAAGGCGCTGATTATTGAGGCGTTAGAAAATTTCTCGCCCGATCTTGCGGAAAAAGCCAATGAAATTCTTAATGATCCGGCCCGGTTGAATATCCGTAATGTTGAGCCCGGTCACGGATTTATGATGCGGCTACGTCCTGCCGGGTTGACCAAAGAAGATGCCATGGATATTTCTCAATCATCGCTGCCGGATGATATTAAGGCTGAAATCCGAAAACATTATCCAGACGATGCGAATGAGCTTGGCGAAAATGGCAAGGGTCAGAAAGCGATCATCGATTATGATTATGACGGAAGTGTACGCTCAACCATTTATCTGGCGCATGAACTCGGCCATGCCATTGCCGATGATTATCAGCATGATTCACAGCATACATACCGGGACAACCCCAGCCATATGGAAGAAACGCAGGCTTATCTTGTTCAAAATATCGTAAATCATTATTTAAATGATGCTGCCAATACGTCTGATCCGAACCTTTCCGCGGCAGCGCGGCGCAGTTTTGTATTTGATATGACGGATAATATACAGGATATGGCGCTTTCTTTGGCCGCGATGGATAGCTTGAAAGCTTATCAAGAAGGGCAGCCGTTTGATGCCGATACTATCCTTGCAAACAGGTTTGGTGAAAACGGGGCCGATCAGGCAGTGCCGCAGAAAATAGTTGAAAACATTATAACGCTGCAGGCAAGGGATAACGACCAGCAAGATAAGGCAGCGGCGGTTGATTTCCTGGAAAACCAGCGCGAGCGTATTCACGGGCGCTCAACGGGGTTGTTGACAGCATCGGGTATCGCAGCCCAGCTTCTTGAGGTTGATCACGATATAAGAAAAGATGCAAGCGAGGCGCTTCTCGGCCGTCAGGGGCCTTTGAATATATATGAGGTTGCAGATAAGGCCGGTATTAAGTCTCGTGAAGATATGCAGCATTTGGCGCATCAGGTTATTCAGCATGTGACCCAAAGTGACCAAGAACCAGAGGATAAAGCCGAGATTGCAGCAATAGCCGCTTCTAAATTTCAGGCGAAGATACAGGAACAAAGGCATAACGCCCTGCCGAAGCCCGCTGTGCCCAATACGGAGCCTGATCAAGCCCCTGCCATCACAACAGCGCCGCCGATAACAAAACCGATACCAAATCGCAGGAACCGGGTATCAAAAGCACCCTCCATGTAATATGTCCATGGGTCGCTATGGCTGTTTTCTTCTGAAGGTGTTTCTTTTAACGTTCATCCATCGGCGTATATTTGCGCAGGGTTTCCCCGGTATATAACTGACGGGGACGGCCAATGCGCTGGGTTGGCTCTTCGATCATTTCTTTCCATTGTGAAATCCAGCCAACGGTCCGGGCCAGCGCAAACAGCACGGTAAACATTGATGTCGGGAAGCCGATGGCTTTGAGGATAATGCCGGAATAGAAATCAACATTCGGATACAGCTTACGCTCGACAAAATATTCGTCCTCAAGGGCAATGCGCTCAAGCTCCATCGCCAGATCCAACAGGGGATCCTGTATATTCAGCTCTTTTAACACCTTATGGCAGGCATCACGCATGACTTCGGCTCTGGGGTCATAGTTTTTATAGACGCGGTGGCCAAAGCCCATCAGGCGGAAGGGATCATTCTTGTCTTTGGCTTTTTCTATAAATGCCGGGATATTTTCGACATCACCGATTTGTTCGAGCATATTTAAAACCGCTTCATTGGCGCCGCCATGCGCCGGTCCCCAAAGCGAGGCAATGCCAGACGCAACGCAGGCAAACGGATTGGCCTGAGATGAACCGGCCAGACGTACTGTTGATGTTGAGGCATTTTGTTCGTGATCGGCGTGCAGGATAAAGATTTTATCCATGGCATCGGCCACGACCGGGTTAATTTCATATGGCTCGCTCGGCACGGCAAAAGTCATATACAGGAAGTTTTCAGCATAGCTCAGATCATTGCGCGGATACATGAAAGGCTGGCCCATAGCGTATTTATAGGTCAGGGCCGCCAATGTCGGCAATTTGGCAATCAACCGGTGGGCGGCAATTTCACGCTGCACAGGATCGTGGATATCAGTGGAATCATGGTAAAAAGCTGAAAGCGCGCCGACAACCCCGACCATAATCGCCATGGGGTGCGCATCCCGGCGGAAACCGCGGAAGAAATACTGAAGCTGCTCATGAACCATCGTATGATGAACAATGCTGTATTCAAATTCTTTCATTTCGTCTTTGGTGGGCAGCTCCCCGTAATATAACAAATAGCAGACTTCTAGATAATTACTGTTATCCGCAAGATCCTTGATCGAATAACCGCGATGGGCCAGAACACCTTCGTCGCCGTCAATATAGGTCAGGGCCGACTGACAGCTGCCGGTCGAGGTAAAGCCCGGATCATAGGTAAACATACCGGTTTCGGCGTAAAAGGTGCGGATATCAACAACCCGCGGGCCCATGGTGCCTTCCATGACCGGAAATTCAAAGCTTTTGCCGGTGGCATTATCGGTGACGGTGACTGTGTTTTTCTGATCGCTCATAACGGGATTCCTTGGAGAACGTGATGTGTCATTTTGAACTTTTAAGATAGAGGAGAGATCTATTCAGATCAAGCAAGATATATAGGAATAACCGTGACGTTTTTAAGACGCATTTTGAATTGACATAAAACTACGGCAGTGGTAATCTCAGGCAGCATTTTAGAACACGCGTCAGTATTCTTGCCGGTCGGATCCCCACGGGTGCAGAATATGACGTCATAAGAACAAGGACCACGGCGATGAACAAATGGCAACGCAAATTTATCAAAGTCAAGATAGATAAGCCTGACGAAACAGAGGTGTTTAGGTTTGAGCGTTATAAAAGACACCGTGAATTATGGAATTGTCTGGATTCCTCATCGCTTTGGGTTGTGAACCGGGGGATTAAACTGCTCCGTAAGCAGGAAGATCCAAGCACAGTGGACTCAAAAATTAATGACCATTTGCTGCGATCTTTCAAAGGTCCGAATACTGATTTTGAGCGGGTGAAGCTGTTTGTAAAACATGGTGCTTCCTTGCCGACAAATCCCCGCTTTGCTTCTAAGTGTGTTCATGCACCGGTTGAAGTTCTTAGATACTTGTTTGATGAATGCGAGATGGAGGATCGTGACTTCTCCGAGAGGCTTTTGCAGGAAGCCAGCGAGGCGCGAAGAATTGACATTGTTGAATATCTTTTGAAAGAGGATAAGTGTGACGTCAGCTGGTTTAATAAAACCCCTCCTAAAAATTTTATACCCTTGGGAGGCTCTTTTCAGGAAATTTTGCCCTTATTGGAAGAAAAAGGGTTTGATTTCGATCGTTGTAAAACGGATATTCTGATCTGTGGGCTTGCTAATCGTTGTGGACCTTTGATCAGGTATGTTCTTGATCGTTTCACGCCCTATGAAAAAGAAAATCTGCATATAGATCGTTTTGATTCGATAGGAGGAAGTACAAGTGATTTGCTTGATCTGCTCGATAAATATGACATCCGCCCAAGAGACTGTGAGTTTCACTGCGCGGTTGCGGCTGCCGAAAAAAAGGATATAGAAACACTTGAAAAGCTTGTCAATCAGGGGCAAATACATATTAACGCCAACCAATCTCAAATATTAAGAAAGGCATTTCAAACGGAATCGCGCTCTTTTGTCGATAAGGTCTATGAACTTGGCGGGTATTTTAAACATGGAAACCATCTGCCGGTTTCACTGGCGGTCGAAATGTCCTCCTATCCATTTCTGGATAACGTCAGTAAGCTTGATAACTCTGATGAAATCTTTGATAAAGTCTTAGACATAGCCATCGAAAAATCCAGTCAAAGATATGCGGGCTATATCAAGCATACTCTGGATTTGTGGAAAGACTGCCCTGCGCATAAAATGGACAGCCTTTTTAATGCGGCTGTCTATAAAAATGACATTGCCACTATTCGGGTCCTGGTCGATTCCGGTCTTGATCTTAAAAAATTGAATAATCAGACAGTTTACAATGTCGTGTCTAAAGCGGATGGCTGTCTTTTTGTGGATCAGTTGAAAGATATGGGGCTTAATATAGAGAGAAATCTGGAGCCTTTGATCAATCGCTGCGGTAATAACGAGAAAGAAAATGGCATTTACAACTATTTGCAGGGGCTTAAAGTTGATCAAGCCGCCAAAAACTATCCGTGCTGGGAAAAACAGGATGATAACACAATAGCAGAGCTTTCTTTTGTGCGCAGGACAAGCCAGGACGGTTTCTTACGTTTGCGCCGTGCCTTTAATTTCCGGGCCGGTGTTGTTGATCAAAGTTATGAAACCTACTGCAAAGACAATGTGGTTGATTTTAAACCTGCTGACACTTTACCCATGTCGACACTATCACCGGATATGATCAACAGGGCCAGACAGGCACTGGAAGACCGCGATGGATCTGCCACTATGGCAGCACCGCAGCGGGAGGAAAAGAAACTCAAAACACTACGCCCCCGACATAATTGATTTCCATTAAAGCATTGATTTTCAGCGCGCCGCACAATGTTAATGAGATAACAATTTTTCTTTGCTAGGATGAAGGTATGGAAATGGAACTCGGAAATCCGGCACCGGCGGGCGGCGGTATCTTTGAAGATAAAATTTTATTGGCCATGCCCGGCCTGAATGATGGCAGCGCTTTTGACAAGAGCGTTATTTATGTCTGCGCCCATAGTGAAGAAGGCGCGATGGGCGTTATTATCAATCAGTCGATGCCTATGATTGAATTTGATGATCTTTTGGACCAGATCGGTCTGCCGCAATCTGAAATTATTGTCCGGCCTGATATTCTGTTTGGCGGTCCGGTGGAAACCAGCCGCGGCTTTGTTTTGCATTCTTCTGACTATATGGAAGAAACCTCAGTCCCGATTGCCGATAAGCTGGCCTTGAACGCGACAACACGTATTCTGAAACGTATCGCGACCGGAGAGGGGCCACGCAAAAGTCTTTTGGTTCTCGGCTATGCCGGTTGGGGGCCGGGGCAGTTGGAAGAAGAAGTTCAGGACAATAGCTGGCTTTCTTTGGATGCTGATGAAAGACTGCTTTTTGATACGGATATTACATCAAAATGGGGGGCGGGGTTGACCCGTCTTGGCATCGCACCGGAACATTTAACCTCTTTTGGTGGAAAAGCCTGAAAACCATCCTAAATTAACTTTATAAACGGCCATTAAGAGTGATATAACCAGATGACTTTAGCTGTCGATCATGAAAAGATGAGCTAAAAAAAAAGAGGGACTGTAAAAATGCGTAAATATGTGTTGGCATGGCTGGGAATGGCCGTTGCATTATCGGTGATGCCGCTACAGCAGGCACAGGCCCAGTCTTCACCCGCTGAGAATGCCGAGGCTGAGGCCGAGGCGCTGGTCGAAGAGCAAACCAAAATACGTCCCGATGTCGATCCGTTTGATATTCCGTCCTATACCAAAGGGGACTTAAAACTGTTCGGCGAAAGCTTTACACATACTGTCGGTGAACAGGATACCCTGCACGATATTGCCCGGCACTATGATTTAGGATTTGTTATACATGGGGAGAGGCAAGCAGGATAATAGAAGAGATAAGCGGTAAA